>CAJUEU010000013.1 GCA_910585735.1 uncultured Oscillospiraceae bacterium
GGTTGACAGCCTATTATGTTATTAGTTTTCTGTTTCCCTTTGTCAAGAGAAGATATAGATATCGGATAGCTCTAAACTTTCCACTCATCATCGTATTCTTGTAAAGTAAGCTGAGGTATAATCTTCTCTTCACCATACACTTGCTTTCGTTTTTGCTCTTCTATGTGTACAGCCATGGAAAGGTCAATTATTAATTCGCGCACCATATATGCCAGTTCCATAGTAAACTTTTGCAGATCACCATCTGAAATATGATATGTACTTTCTGCGTCAACATATGGAGCTTTTATGGAATATAGTAATCCAAAATGCACTTTAACATATTTGTGTTCCAATGCATTTCGTAAAATATTGAATTTTTGAAGCTCTGGATGTTCAGAATCCCCAAAACGGTCATTAAAGTCTTTATATATCCACTTTATAGATAGAAGTGAAACATTATTAGTTATATCAATCGCAGCATGCTTATATTTATTATGTCCATATCCACTTTCTCCTTTCCATATGCTGTGAAAGGTAATATCACGTTCTTTAATTCCTAACTTCCAATATGTGTTTGCAAAGAAAGCGACCTTATCAAAAAGCGAGTATAGCAAACGAAATGCTGTTTTTTCCTGCTCAATACGGATCGAGTATTGGGGGTAATCATAAAGATTAACAAGACATGTGTCCTTATCTGCATAATGAGGTTCATCACAACAAGACTGACCTTGATAACACAAATATCGAGCGTAAATAAATTCTTGTTTTATTTGATTAAATAATCCAAAATAAATTGGAATATCTTTTTCTTTGATGGAAGTTACAATTCCAGGCAACTGCAAGGTATCTGCGGCGAAGCACGAGTGTTCTAAAATCAAATCATTCAAAGGATTCAAAAAAAGATGATTTTTCAAGCACCAATTTCGGTAATCCATTTCCTCATTGCTGTCCCAAGTGTATTTGTTGATGTGTAACGGCTTTTCGAGAAATTCCGTTACATATTGCGCATCATATCCGCTAATTATCCTTTGAAAATACTTTTTTGCCTTTGGATGGACTTCATTATTGGAAGCTTTTAATGCTAACTTTAAATACCTATAAGCAAAATGATTCAGATAGTCTCGATGACCAGGGTCATGTACTATCATAGAATAGTATAATAATGCAACCCCAATATTACCAATAGCCATGTTGAAATCTGGCTTTATCTCTAAGGCTTTTCGGTAATATCGAATTGCAGATATTTTTCTTCCACATCGCTCCATGATATTTGCGTAGTTAGTTAAAAGAGGTAACATTAATCCTGTCACATATGGCTTATAGTGAGGATCATCTAATTTTTCATTGGATAAAAGCTCGAAGCAGCTTCGAAAATAGTATACTACTTTTTCTTGTATACTATCTTCTACATATTCTGGAATGTGCTCCATTAAATCACTGTATGACGTGCCGAGAGAGTAGTAAAGAGGAGCATATTTATAGTCATCAGGATGTAATTTAATTAAATCCTCGCATTCTTTGATAAGCAACTTGGTGGCATCCCAATTTTCAAGATCAAATGCTTCATCAAATTTATTTGCATATTGGTTCGATTCCACTGCAAATGGGTCTTCATAATAATCCAGTTCCATAGACAATCTCCCTTTCGCATTGCTACTGCTTCTGGGATTTATTATACTTCAATGTATCTTCTTTGACAATCTATTGCTACAATAGTCTCAACACCAATAAAGGAGCTGAGACTATGCCAGCCACTTACCCTATTGAACTAAAGGTCAAAACCATCCGCCGCTATGAGAAAGGCGAGTCTATCAAGTCATTAAGCCAGGAACTGCACATCTCTCAAAGCACCCTGTACCAATGGCGGAAAGAATACTGTTTGATTAAAACGCCTAACCGCACCTACACCCCCAAAGAATTTGATGCTATCTCTCGCCGTCTCCAAAAGCTGGAGCATCAAATGGGGATCATCCGCCAATCCGGATACCTATCCAGCGTACCCTTGCAGAAAAAGCTTGCTACACTGGAGGGACTCTATAACCAGCCAGGAAATCCGTACAGTGTCCATGATTTGTGTGAAGCCTTTGGTGTGGCAAGGGGAACCTTCTATAACCACATCTTTCGCCGGGCAGATCGGAGCAAGTATGAGGAGGAACAGGCTCAGCTCATGCTAAAGGTTAAGCAGGTGTTTGACGATAGTGAGCAGCGTTTTGGAGCGGAGAAGATCCGCATCGTTTTGGGAAATAGCGGTATCTACACCAGTAGAAAGCGTATTTCGGCCATCATGCAGGAGCTTGGGCTATATAGTATCCGGGTGGATGCAAAGAAGCAGTTTAAGAAAAAACAACAGTACGCAAAACAAAACCTGCTGAAACGAGAGTTTTCAGCAGGCCACCCAAACCAGATATGGGTCAGTGACATTACATACTTTAAGGTCAAAAGCTACTGGGTTTACCTTTGTATTATCCTGGATCTGTATTCCCGTAAGATTATCGGCTGGCGGGTATCCCAGCACATGAGTACAAATCTGGTCACCACGACATTTAAGGCGGCTTTCGAGGAACGGGGACAACCGAGGAACTTGACTTTCCACAGCGACCGGGGTGGTCAATATATTTCAAAGACTATGATGGGCCTATTGCAGCAGTATGGAGTGAAGCAGTCTTTTTCCGCCTCAGCCAGACCGCTGGACAATGCCGTGGCAGAAACATTTTTCGCCTCGTTCAAACGGGAAGAAGCTTACCGTAAAGATTATACTTCTGAACAACATTTTCGTAGAAGCGTGGAGGAGTATGTTCGGTTCTATAATGAGGTGCGTCCTCACCAGACACTAAACTACAAGACACCGCAGGCATTTGAGGATACGTACAAGTCTGTTTTATCGGAAAGTGGTGTCTAAATAGCCGTTTTGCGTAGAAATATTAGTTTTGCGTTTGGAACGTTTTGCGAAAGTAGTGTTCTGATATGAAAAATTGGAAAGCCTTATATTGCAATGCTTTCCGAATATGACAAGTCCCGCTTTTCGATAAAATAGTTCGAAAAGCGGGACTCGTTCAATTTGGTGCACGAGGTGGGACTCGAACCCACACGTCCTTGCGAACACTGGCACCTGAAGCCAGCGAGTCTACCAATTCCACCACTCGTGCATATTCAGTTTGCGCCCTCAGCGCAAGGGATATGATAGCACATTGCCGGAGGGTTGTCAACAGTTTTTTTGCCGATCTGCGGAATCTTACGTCTCATATTGACAACCTCCGTGAAATACGGTATAATAAACCATCACGCCAAGAAGATCAGGGAGGGAAAACCAATGAAGCATATCCAGACTCTGGAGACCCGCAACCTCTGCGAGAGCGCCAAGACCGGCGGCTGCGGCGAGTGCCAGACCTCTTGCCAGTCCGCCTGCAAGACCAGCTGCGGCATTGCCAACCAGAAGTGCGAGAAGACCGAGAAGTAAGAAAAGCTTCGTAAAAATGCCGCCCACGGGCGGCATTTTTTATATGGAGAAGGGGAGAGCAATGGGGACAGGGGAGCTTGACGGCCTACCGGCCTGAGCTGGCGGGGCGGTGCTTGCCGGAGGCAAGCGTTTGCCGCGGGAGCGAACCGAAGGTGAGAAACGGCCAAGCGTTGCCCCATTGCGGAGCCTGACATAAACGCAGATAGGAGAGAAAACTATGATCTATCGTTATCAGGTGGGAGATACCCACATCGTGCTGGACGTGAACTCCGGCTCGGTCCATGTGGTGGACCCGGCGGCCAGCGAGGTCATCGGGCTCTACGAAGAGGGGAAGACCCGGGAGGAGATCATCCCCGCCGTGCTGAAGCAATTTTCCAACGACCCCGAGGTGACCGCGGAGGAGCTTTCCCTCTGCTGTGACGAGATCGAGGAGCTGAAGGCCCAGGGCAAGCTCTTTGCCCCCGACACCTTCGAGCCTTTGGCCGGGGAGCTGAAAAACCGCTCGGCCGGGGTGGTGAAGGCCCTCTGCCTCCACGTGGCCCACACCTGCAACCTGAACTGCTCCTACTGTTTCGCCAGCCAGGGCAAGTACCACGGGGACCGGGCGGTCATGTCCTTTGAGGTGGGCAAGCAGGCCTTGGACTTCCTCATGGACCATTCAGGCACCCGCCGCAACCTGGAGGTGGACTTCTTTGGGGGGGAGCCCCTGATGAACTGGCAGGTGGTGAAGGACCTGGTGGCCTATGCCCGGAGCGTGGAGAAGGCGCGGGGCAAAAACTTTCGTTTTACCCTTACCACCAACGGGGTCCTCGTCGACGATGAGGTCATTGACTTCGCCAACCGGGAGATGCACAATGTGGTCCTCTCCCTGGACGGGCGGAAGGAGGTCCACGACCGCTTCCGGGTGGACTACGCCGGAAAAGGGAGCTGGGAGACCATCGTTCCCAAGTTCCAGAAGCTTGTGAAGGCCCGGGGGGATGGAGAGTACTACATGCGGGGCACCTTTACCCACCACAACCCGGACTTCCTGGAGGACATCAAGACCATGCTGGACCTGGGCTTTGACAAGCTCTCCATGGAGCCGGTGGTCTGCGCCGCGGATGACCCCTCCGCCCTCACGGAGGAGGATATGGCCCTTGTCATGGACCAGTATGAGAAGCTGGCGGAGCTTATGAAGGAGCGGCGGAAGGCGGGCAAGCCCTTCACCTTCTACCATTACATGATCGACCTTACGGGGGGGCCCTGCGTCTATAAGCGGATCTCGGGCTGCGGCTCGGGCACCGAGTACATGGCGGTCACCCCCTGGGGGGACCTGTACCCCTGCCATCAGTTCGTGGGGGAGGAAAAGTTTAAGCTGGGAGATGTGTGGCAGGGCGTCACCGCGCCTCAGGTGCAGGAAGAGTTTGCCGCCTGCAATGTCTACGCCCGGCCTGAGTGCCGGGACTGCTGGGCCCGGCTCTACTGCGCCGGGGGCTGCGCCGCCAACGCCTACCATGCCACCGGCTCGGTGAAGGGAGTCTATGAGCAGGGCTGCCAGCTCTTCCGCAAGCGGCTGGAGTGCGCCATTGCCCTGGAGGCCTCACGGACATTGGGAGAGGACTGATGGACACCCCCATTTTAGATTTTCTGAAGGGCTATCAGCTTGAGGGCATGGCCCGGCTCCACATGCCGGGGCACAAGGGACGGGGCCCTCTGGGGGTGGAGGGGCTGGACCTCACCGAGATCAAAGGGGCCGATTCCCTCTATGAGGCGGACGGCATCATCGCTCAAAGCGAAGAAAACGCCGCCCGGCTTTTCGGCTCCCGGCGGACCTTCTACTCCACTGAGGGCTCCAGCCAGTGCATCCGGGCCATGCTGGCCCTGGCCCTGGAGAACCGTCCCGCCGGGACCGCTCCGATAGTGCTGGCTGCCCGGAATGTCCACAAGGCATTTCTCTACGCCGCCGCGTTGCTGGACCTGGAGGTGGCATGGCTCTGGCCCGAGGGGGGAAGCCGAAGCGTATGCAGCTGCCCCATCACGGCGGCGGGGCTGGAGAAGGCCCTGACTGATATGGAAACGCTCCCCATGGCGGTCTATATCACCTCCCCCGACTACCTGGGAGGCACGGCGGACATTGCCGCGTTGGCGGCGGTGGCCCACCGACACGGGTGCCTTCTTCTGGTGGACAGCGCCCACGGGGCCTATCTCCACTTTTTGGAGAAGCCCTGCCATCCCATGGACCTGGGGGCCGATCTCTGCTGCGATTCCGCCCACAAGACCCTGCCTGTTCTTACGGGCGGCGCCTATCTTCATATATCCAAAACCGCCCCTGAGGGGATCGAGGAGGGAGGCAAGGAGGCCTTGGCCCTCTTTGGCTCCACCAGCCCCTCCTATCTGACCTTGGCCTCCCTGGACGCTTGCAACGCATGGCTGGCGGGGGAGGGACCAACCCATATCCGGGAGGCAGTCCAAGGGGTGGAGAGGCTGAAAAAGACCCTGGCAGCGCAAGGCTGGAAGCTTTGGGGGGAGGAACCCATGAAGCTGACCATCCGGACCTCGGACTCAGGCTGGACCGGGACTGAGCTGGCCGACCTGCTCCGGGTAGGGGGCGTGGAGTGTGAGTACGCCGACCCGGACCACGTGGTGCTGATGGTGTCGGGAAACACCACCGGGGAGGAGCTTGGGCGGGTGGCCGGCGCCCTGGGGACCGCAAAGCCCAGGGCAGCAGAGCCCCGGCCTGTCCCGGCGCTCCCAAGAGAGGAGAAGGCCCTGTCCATCCGGGTGGCTCTGCTGGGGCGCAAGGAAGCTGTAGCCGTAGAGTCCGCTTTGGGCCGGGTGCTGGCCGCCCCCTCGGTGAGCTGCCCTCCGGCGGTACCCATTCTGGTCTGCGGGGAAAGGGTCACCCCTGAGGCGGTTGACGCTTTCCGCTATTACGGGATGGAGCGGCTCCAGGTGGTGAAAGAATAAAACAAAAGGGAGACCACAGAAGGCTCCCGGAAACAATAGAAGGGCAAGACGGCTTAAGCGGTCCGTCTTGCCCTTCTATTGTTTTGCCCCAAAACTTATCCCTCTTCTATTTTTATGCTTGCGATCTCGTGCAATAGTTCGGAAAACTCCTCCGATTTCGATTCAAGCAGCCCGTGGGTGGTGTCCTTCATGATGAACATCCGCTTATATGGCGCGTTTATCGCATTAAAATACGCCTGGGCCAGATTGAAATTTGTTTGATAATCCTTGTCGCCGTTTATGTTGAAGTAGGGAACCTCATAATCAAGCCTGTTTTTCAAGGAGAAGGCTCTCATTTCATCTGAGTTGAAGAAATCCAAATAAATGCTCATATCCCGCTGAAAATAGGTTATCCAATCAAGAATAGAGTAGTTGGGATTAAAAAGGACCGTAGTCAGCAGATCATAATCCGAGCCATCCACCATCATGCCGTAGCCGTATTTTTCCAGAAGCGAGTTTCTTGCGTTGATGTGCTCCATGGTAAAATCTTGAGGGGTCAGCTGCGCCACAAGGTCCATTGCTTCTTTATCACCTGCGGCCCATTTGGCGGCTTCCTCCTTGAAGGCTGCCTCATTTTCCACCATATCCACAAGCTGCCCTGTTCCAATGAAGCAGTCATAGTATTGAGGATAGGCAAGGACCAGATTGGCACCGAAAAAGGAGCCCCACGAGTGGCCGAGAACCGTTATCTTTTCTTTGCCCATGTGCTCGAGCAGAAACAAGGTGATCTCTTTTCCGTCCTCCAGGAAAAGCTCCTTGGTCAGAACCGTATTGTTTTGCTCCGGGCTGTAGCTCTTGCCGCAATTTCGCTGATCCCAAGTCACCACCGTATAAACGTCTGCCCATTTTCGGGTAAAGGCATAGTCAATATCGCTTGTGGATGAGCCGGGCCCTCCGTGAAGATACAGAAGGATGGGATTTTCAAGATCTTCACCATAGATGTTGATCCACTGTTTTACCCCGTTTATCTCCACATACATGGATTCATTGATCCCGCCCTCGGGGGTCCTGCTGTTGCGCAGCCTTCCCACCAGCCGGACGGCCAAAAGCAAAATGGTCATGCCCAGAAGGAATATGCCAATCCGCTTGCAGCAGGTCAAAATCGTTTTTCCGGCTTTTTTCATTGCTCGCTCATTCCTTTATCAGCCCAATTTTTTTGTAGTAGTCCTGCTCTAAGATCAGCCTGGAATACTGAAACCTGTCGTTGACCTCCTCCATGATCTCCAGCGGATAGGTGGGGGAGAGCTCTGCCCCCTCGTCGGGGGTGAAGGTGTCGCTCTGGGCGTCGTACCGGCCCCGGTCGGTGAGGAAGCTGCGGTCGGAGAAGATCACCAGACCGGGGGCGTCCGAGAGGATGTCCCGTCCCATGAGGAGCCGGGAATCGTACTCCAGAGCGAAGAGGTTGGAGAGGGTGGGCAGAATGTCCAGGGAGGAGCAGGGCTTGTCTACCACAATGGGTGCTTCCATGCCGCCGCACCAGAGGATGAGGGTGCTGTGGTACACGTCAAAGCGCATATCTACCTCGCCGCCGTTCAGCTCGGAGAGCTGTTCCTGGTCCAGGCCGTAGGGGTAGTGGTCGGCGGAGAGGCAGATCACTGTGTTTTCCAGCTCCCCGGCCTCCTCCAACTGCCGCAAAAGCTCCTCCAGGGCCAGGTCCAGCTCCATCTGGCAGGCCAGGTAGGCCCGGGGCCCCTCGCTGTAGGGCAGGTGGGAGACCTCCTCCCGGTGCCGGGAGGACATGGTGTTGCCCATGAAGGTGTAGTTGAGGTGGCCGCTCACCGTCATGTAGTAGGTGTGGAAGGGCTCGCTGCCGATGTACTCCGGCCCTGTGACCTCCATCATCTCCAGGTCGGATTCCGGCCAGACCTTGGCGACCTGGAGCCCGTTGCCCAGGCCCTTGTAGTCGTAACCCAGGTTGGGGTGCGACCGGTCCCGGTGGTAGTAGCTGTAGGTGTGGTTGTGATAGGCCCGGGTGGCGTAGCCCTGCCGCCGGAGCTGGTTGCCCATGGCAAAGAACATGGCGTTGTTGGCCGACTTGGCCATGGACCACACTCCCGGCTTGGGGATGAGGGAGGTGGCGGCGGCGTACTCTCCGTCCAGGGTGGACACCCACCACAGGGGGTTATAGAAATTTTTGAAAACAAACCCTTCATGGGAGAGTTTGTAGAGGGTGGGGGTGAGCTCCGGGTCCACAGCGAACCGGGAAAATCCCTCGGCGGTGAGCCAGATGAGGTTTTTCCCCGCGAAATAGCCGGTATACGCATTTTGACTGGTGGGTTCCGCCTGGGCAAAATACTGGTGCATGGTTTTTAAGGTTTTGTTTGTCTCGCCTTCCGCCAGAGCGTCAAAATCAATATCCATCACATTCTTGCCGTAGACCACCGGGGCGGAGGTGGGCTCCGGGGTGGTCAGAGGTGTGGTTTCCTGAACCTCCGCGGCAGTGGGCTCAGGGTCTGATTCCTGAATGCCCTGGGTAAGGAGAAGCTGCCTTGCGTCCAGCCGCAGGGTGGTCATCACCCCGAACCGGCCCACGGCAAGCTGGGGAATGAAGTCCTCCCGGTAGAGGTACCGGGGGGAAAGCACCCCCTGGGTAGCGGAATCCACAGCGGCGGTGCCCACAAAGAAAAAAGCAATGGACGTGAGGAACAGCAGAAGAGCGGCACGCAGGTTCCACCGTTTTTGGGTGGTGTAGGGCCTGCCGAAAAAAAGCAGCCACAAAAACGGCAGCAGAAGAAGGAGCAGGGGCATCCAGGCGGCCCGGACACCGGCCAAAATGTCCCGCCAGAACTGGAGCGCCTGCCCCGGCGCCGCCCACCGAATAGAGGACCGCGAAGGTGCGGAAAATGGTGAAATACACGGTCTGAACGCAAAACCAAAGGGTGATGACAGCGGTGAGAAGCAGGGACCACAGACGGCAGCCCGTTGGGCCCCACAGGGCGCAGAAAAAATCACAAAAAAAGCCCAGTGACACGGAAAAAAGCCAGATATAAAGAAAAGAGCGGTCGGTTTGAAAGCCGAAGGCCCATATGTAGACCACCAGCTCCTGAAAAAAGATCACAGCGGGAAACCAGACGGGTTTGATCCAGCTGGCCCAGTCATGGAACCAGGCGGTAAGCCAACGCCCTGTATCAGCTTTCATGCTCTATCCCATCTCTCTTTCCAACGAGAAAAAGATTTGGCGGAAATTTCGCCAACTTTTACATTATAACAAAAGCCGTCCGATTTGTATAGAAGCATTTTCTCCTTCACATCCTTTGGAATAGATGCGGAAGAAACATCGTAGGGAGGAATCATTTGTGAAAAAATTATGCGCGGCGGCCCTGGGGGCCGCCCTGCTCCTGGGGGCCGCGGCCCCTTCTGTCCGGGCGGCGGGAGAGCCTGAGACTGCCGCCAAGGCCGTCCTTCTCATGGAGAAGGAGACCGGGGAGATCCTGTATGAAAAAGCGTCCCACGACAAGCTGGAGCCGGCCAGCGTCACCAAGATCATGACCCTTCTGCTGGTGATGGAGGCCCTGGACAGCGGGGCTTTTACCCTGGAGAGTACGGTCCAGGTCTCGGCCCGGGCGGCCTCCATGGGAGGAAGTCAGGTCTATCTGAAGGAGGGGGAGGTCATGAGTGTCCACGACCTTCTCAAGGCGGTGGCCGTGGCTTCGGGTAACGATGCCTCGGTGGCGCTGGCCGAGTTCTTGGCCGGGAGCGAGAGCGCCTTTGTGGAGCGGATGAACCAGCGTGCCAACGAGCTGGGCATGGCCGACACCACCTTTATGAACTGCACCGGCCTGCCCGCTCCGGGGCACCTTACCTCAGCCCACGACATTGCCCTTATGAGCCGGGAGCTTATTCTGAACCACCCCAAGATCCGGGAGTACTCCACCATCTGGATGGATTCCCTCCGGGAGGGGGCCTTCCAGCTGGCCAACACAAACAAGCTGGTGCGGTTTTACGAGGGCTGCACCGGCCTGAAAACCGGCTCCACCGACGCTGCGGGCTTCTGCGTATCGGCGACCGCCGAGCGGGACGGTATGGAGCTCATCGCCGTGGTGCTGGGCTGTCCCGATAAGGATGCCCGAAGCCGGGACGCCCAGGCTCTTTTGAACTTCGGCTTTGCCACGTATACCGTGATGGATGTGAACCCGGCCCAGGCGCTCCCCCCGGTGAACGTGCTTCTGGGAGAGAGTGAGACCGTCCAGCCTGTTCTCTCGGGAAAAAGCCGGGTGCTGGTGGAGAAAACCAAGGTGAACCAGGTGGAGACCTCCATTGCCCTTTGCTCTGATGTGGAGGCCCCGGTGGAGCAGGGCCAAAAGCTGGGTGAGATGACGGTCACCGTAGCCGGCCAGGTGGTGGAGACCATCCCCATCGTGGCGGCCAATGAAGTCCCCCGGCTCACCGTTTTGGGGATCTTCCAGGAGCTCTTTGAGCGGCTTTTTATGGCAAGGTAAGAGCAACGTAAAAAAGATTTGGCCCCGCTTCTTTTTGGAAGCGGGGCCAAATCTGTAAAAAGCTTTGTAGGGATACGTAAAAAATTTAGGCGCCCAAAGCGCTTTTCGCGGCTACATAGGCCATGACGCAGCCTTGGGAAATACAGGCGCCTCCGGCCCAATAACCGGCCACGCCGGTGGAGCAGTTGCCCACAGCGTAGAGGCCGGGGATCTTCTTTCCGTCCTGGTCGACCACCTGGGAATCCCCGTCCACCTGCAATCCGCCCCGGGTGTTCATGCTGCCGGGTACATAGCGGACGCAGTAGAAGGGGCCTTGCTCCACGGGCTTGAGGATAGAGCTCAGGGAGTCAAATTCGGACAGGTCCACGTCAGGCAGAGCCAGCCGCGCATTGGAGAGGAAGGTGTCGTACGCGTCCTGACTTTCACCCCGATGCCAGTCGGGATCAATGCCCAACCTGGCGTTGGCGTTGAACCGCTCCATCTCCCTCAAAAGGCCCTCCTTGTCGATCCCCATGCCGTCAGCAAGCTCTTCCAGAGTGTCAAACTTGAAGACATGGGCCGGCAGATCGCCAGCAGCGGGGACATAACCGGGCAGCATAAAGCGGGAGGCATACTGGGCATCGCAGATGAAAAAGCCGGGAATATTTTCATAGCCCATAGTACCAGTGTCATAAGCGTTGAAGGACCGGGCCACAAGGTCATATTCCCGGGTCTCATTGCCAAAGCGTTTACCCTTGCTGTTGACCAGTACCGAATAGGGCAGGCTGAGAAACTGGCAGTAGTCGGCATTGGCGGGAGATTGTTCCATAATGGAGTAATCTGTGGCATCCTCTTTTTTCCAATCGGGATTCGGATAGGAGAAGGGAAGCCCCATGACCCGATCCATCAGGGCCAGCTGTGCCCCGATCTTGGCACCCATACGCTGGGAGTCGCCGGTGTTGTTCCGGCAGGCCACCGAGCGGAAGATGGGAGTGGGCAGATATTGCTTACGCATCTTCTCATTGAAGTCAAAGCCGCCGGTACCCAGGATCACGCCCTTATTGGCCTTGATGGCCAAACGTTTGCCTTCCTGGACGGCATAGATCCCGATAACAGCGCCCTGCTTGTCGAGGATAAGCTCCTCTCCCGCGGTTCCCATCATCAAGGTGATGGAATCGTGGCTGTCGATATAATTGCGGAAGGCCTGCCACTGGGGGGAAGCCATGAGCATATTTCCTTCGGCGTCAAAGGGCCATGCGGAGCCGCGGCCATAGATCTTTCCGTTGGGATATTCCTCGTAATAGGTGCCGTGGGCGCCGCTGATGTGGCCGAATTTGCTCCAGCCCATGGTGGCGGTGAGCCAGCGGGCAAACTCTTCGGCGGTGTCCAGAAAGGTGACCATGGGCCCCTCCTCCATGCGGCCCTCGCCCACCGCTTTCATGTAAGCCAGACAGGCCTCCCGGCTATCGCCGTTGTTTTCTCCGGCGAAGTCGGTAAGGAAACCGGGGAGAGCATAGCCGCCGCCTGAGGTGACAGAAGTGCCGCCGAAAAAGTTTTGATCCTTTTCCAGAACGATCACCGACTTGGCCCCCAGCTCATTGGCCGCCAAAGCGGCTGTGATGACGGTGCCGGTGCCCACCACCACGATATCAGCCTCGTGGTCCCAAGAGAGGGCGGAGGCTTGGGAAGGAACGGGGTCCTGAGAAGGAGTAGGGGAGGGGCCGCCCTTACTGGAGCAGGACGAGAGCAGAGGCAGAGCCGAAAGGCTGACAGCGCCTGCCGCAGCCCCCTTCAGAAAGTCGCGTCTGGTCAGTTTTTTCATGTTGTTACCTCCTAAAAGATATATGTCGTATAATTTATATATCGTAAACTACATATAAATCATACGGCATTGACTTGAAATTGTCAAGACTATTTTGGAAGAATAAGAACTTTTCCGATTTTTGGATGACAAATAGGGAGAAAAGTGATAAACTGATTCATATGACATGTGGTGAATGGGGAGGAGGGAAGAGATGAAATACGACCTTACGATACTTTGTAATTTAATGAAGCGGCCCATGTATGGCTACGAGTTGAAAAAGGTGATCGAGAGGACTCTGGTGACCTGTGACACCACAGGGACCGGGTTCAGCAGTTCTATGATCTATCCCTCTTTGGCGCAATTTGAGCAGCAGGGGTACATTAAAAAAGAGGTCCAGCTTCAGGCCGGGAAGCCCAATCGGAATACTTATGAGATGACCGAGGCTGGCCGGCAGTTTTTCTATGATTTTGTGAATGACATTACCTCCAAGACCGTTCATGACCGGGAGCTGTTTTATTACCGCCTGACCTGTTTTGAATACTTGACAGAGAGGAGCCGGAAAAAACTGCTTTCGGGGAGGCGGAAATACCTGGAGGAGGGGCTTTTCTACTTGCAGGGGGAGGAAGAGGACGGAAAGGATCCCTGCAGAGAGGATCTGCGGGAGTTTACCCGGGCTCTTGCAGAGTTGGAGCTTCGGCACATTGCTTTTTTTGAGGATCATATCGCTGCCCCGTGCGTTGTTCCGATAGAGGCGCGGAATCGTATTGACGCAGTTTCCTGAAGAAATAAAAGCCACTCTCCCGGAATGGGGAGAGTGGCTTTTGGTTTATTATAGGCTCATAGCACAAACTGCAGGACGCAGAAGGCGGCGTAGACGCACAGCAGAGTGATTCCCTGCCAACGGGAGAGCTTGCCCTTGAGAAGGGCGGGCAGGGTGAGCAGGCACATGACGGCGATCATTACAGGCATATCCAGCACCAGGGAGGCGTTGATACCGGCGATGGTCTTGCTCTCAGGGAGGGAGAAGGGGGAGAGGAGCACCGATACGCCGCTCACCAAGACCAAATTGAAGAGATTGGCCCCGATGATGTTTCCCAGGGAGAGGGCGCTGTGGCCCTTCAGGAGGGAGGTGACGGCGGTGACCAGCTCGGGGAGGGAGGTGCCCAGGGCCACGAAGGTGAGAGCGATGACACTTTCCGGGACCCCCAGCCCCTGGGCGATCAAAATGCCGTTGTCCACCAGAAGATTGGCGCCCAGGGCGATGAAAACGGCGCCCACGGCCAGGAAAAGCAGGGATTTGCCCAGGGGCTTGACCTCCTCGGAACTCTCCGTGGTGGGGGAGGTTTTTTTCCGGCCCTGGTTGATGGTAAAAATCATATAAAGAACAAAGACCGATACCAAAATGACCCCGGCGACACGGGAAAAGCCACCCAGCACATAGGCGTTAAAAAGGTAGTAGGCCGCGGCGGCGAAGAAGAAAAGCACAGGCGAGAGAAGACTCTTGCGGTCCACTTTGCTGGGCTTAATGGCCACGGTCAAAGCGGCAATGAGGGCGGTGTTGCAGATGATGGAGCCGATGGCGTTTCCATAGGCGATCTCTCCATGGCCCTGAAGGGCCGAGGTGGCCGACACCATCACCTCGGGGAGGGTAGTGCCGATGGAGACCACCGTGGCGCCGATGATGAGCTCAGGGACTCCAAACCGATGGGCGACACCTACCGAGCCGTCCACAAACCAGTCCCCTCCCTTGATAAGGAGTATAAGTCCCAGGCAAAACAAAAGTACAGCGGTGAGCATAGTGAATTTCTCCTTTTCTTTGGTATTTCTATTTTGTATGTGAGCCTGCAAAAAAGAACGGGGCGGCCGGGGCGGGAGGCTCAGAAAAATCCGATCCCGCCGAGGAAGGTCCTAAGCCCAATGGCAATCAGAATGACCCCACCCAGAATGGAGGCTCCACGGGAGAGGCGGGTGCCGAAGGTCTTGCCCAGCCGAAGGCCCATAAGGCAGATCAGGAAGGTGACGGCGGCGATGAGGAGGGCGGCGGAAAGAGCCATGGGAAAGGAATACTCCACGATGGTGAAGCCCACGCTGAGGGCGTCGATGGAGGTGGCCACCCCCTGGAGAAGAAGTCCGCCAAGGCCTACGGCGGTGGCCGGCTCTTCATCATCCCCGGTGCGCAGCCCCTCGACGAGCATTTTTCCGCCGATGAAAGAGAGAAGGAGAAGGGCGGTCCAGGGGATGAAGGGCTGGACCGCGGCAAAGGCCTGGGCGACCGTGTGGACACAGAACCAGCCCACAAGAGGCATCAAGGCCTGAAAGCCGCCAAATACTCCGGCGATGGTCCCCATACGAAGTTTTCCCATGTGGGGGTCCCGTAAACCGTTGGCAAGAGATACCGAGAAGGCATCCATGGCCAGGCCAACGCCCAAAAGGATACTGCTGAGCACAAAATCTATAGGTTCCGGCATATTGGCATTCCTCCATGACTTTTTTGAGCGAAAAAAGCTCCGATATAACACTATGGCGTTATATCGGAGCTCTATGACAAAAAAAGAGACTCCATGCGCCATGGTATTGGCACATGAGTCTCGCAATCAAAAGCAAGCCAGGTCTGAAAAGACCGGGAATGTTGACTTGCTGCGGTTTCCCGCTTGCTACTCCCCCATGAGGAACGTTTCGGCTCTTTGGAGCATACCCGTCCTTGTCAGCCGAAACTAAAGGGACTATAGCACAACGGGGCGCCGCTGTCAACCCCAAAGAGGATCATTTAGGGATATTTTGGCTGTTGCCCGTCAAGATGCACAAAAAGGAGGGCAAAAATTTGTGGGGAATGACGAAGCGTTTTGAAAGAAAAAAGTGAAAATGTAACTGATTTTGTAACCATCATATGGTATAATTACCCTACAACAATGATAGAGTCGTTTTGGCTGTGTATACCGCAATGGAGCTTGAGAGCCGTGGCAGAACACCATCAAAGGAAGAGGGAAAAAGAGGGGCCGCCATGCAGGAGAGAGTATGGGGCAACGAATACCGAACAACTATGATCTGTGTGGACTCATACCAGGATAAGGTTCCCGTAGGCCATTTTCATAATTCCGCCCTTCAGGGGGCCGTTCCCTTCCATAGCTTGAGTGAGCTGCTGATCAAGATGGAGGATATGCTGGATGAGTTTCAGCTTCCCCAGTCCTTCACGGTGACACGGTCTTTCGCACCTCAGGCCGAGGTAGTCAAGGAATATGATCCTGAGGTGGGGAACCGGGGCGGTAAGCTGTGCACCTTCTCGGTTCGGATCATGTTCCGGCAGAATGCCAGTTGGCAGGGCTCCGTGACCTGGCTGGAGGGCAAGCGGGAGGAGAGCTTCCGCAGCGTGCTGGAGCTGCTCCTGCTTATGGACAGCGCCTTGGAAAACGCCTGATGAAAAATTGAGGAGCTCCCACCTGATTCAGGTGGGAGCTCTTTTTATCCGTTTCCGCCTGGGAAGGAGCCCCATGGCGGCCAACGCGGCCAGGTCCACCGTCAGCCCGAAGGCGGCCGCTCCGGCGCAGGCGCCCACCGCGCCCAGAGTCCCCAGCATAGGCAGGAGCAGGTTGACGCAGAGGGCGGCCAGAATAGCCGCCAGGGCCGGTCCGATCAGCCAGGAGAACCAGTCCGGCTTTAATTTCAGGCTTCGGAGGACGGTCCAACCGTTGAGGAGCATGCCCAGCAGAGCGCTGAGGGCCAGAGCCTCGGCATAACCGCGAAGTCCCGCCGCCCCCATCCGCCACCAGGTGAGCCCCAGCTGGACTGCTCCACAAAATAGGGCGTAGGCCGCGGTGAGCCGTTGCTTGCCCAAGCCATTGAGGGTGACGGTGAACACGGTCTCGAAACAGGATAACAGGATCCCAAGGGCCAACAGAGGGGCCAGGTCCCCTGCGGAGGCTTCCCGGAACAAGAGCAGACCCAAGGTGGGCGCAAGGACCGAGAGCAAAGCTGCTGTGGGGAACCCCCAGAGAGCGGTGGCGGCAAGAGCCCTGGAGAGCCGGCGGCGGCAGAGATCGCTCCGGCCCAGAGCATGGGCCTGGGCCATTTTGGGCAGCAGCACCAGGGACAGGGCGCCGATGGCCGCCATGGGCAGGGAGAGCAGGGGCAGGGTCATGCCTTTCAATATTCCGAAGGCCTGAAGGGCGGCCCCGGATTCCAGGCCGCTGGCCGCCAAACGGCGGGGAATGAGGGCGGCGGTCCAGGCACCCATCAGGTTGCCCAGCAGGGCAGTACAGCCCACCGGCAGAGCGATCCGCCTGATCTGGGTCAAGGCTACACGCCGCTCTACCCCCGGGCCGGGGGGATAGGGGCCCATGGCCCGGCGAAAGAGCAGGGTGAGGGTACAGGCCGAAAAGACTTCGCAGAGGATCATCCCCCAGAGGATGAGCGTTACTGCTTCTCCGGGGTCCTGGGGCAGAAAGTACCACAGCAATCCCAGGACCGCCCCGGTCCGAACCAGTTGTTCCCCCGCTTCGGTAAGGGCGGGCTCCACCACCGCGCCCGCGCCGTAAAAAAAGTGCTTGTGAATGTTCTCTACCCCGGTGAGCAGGACGCAGGGCAGCAGAAGCAACAGAGCCCCCTGGACCCGCAGATCACCCAGAAGCTGTCCGGCAATGAACGCTCTGGCTGGAAGGGCCGCCAGAGCCACCAGCCCGAGGGAGAGAAAGAAAAGCCCCACCGAAAGACGGACGACCCGCACCGAGGCCCGGCGGTTTCCCAGGGCCTGATACCGGGCGGTGAGCTGGGAGCAAGCCGAGGTGAGGCCTATGGCGGTAAGGGACATGACCACCGGCATGACCGACATCACCAGCTGATAAAGTCCCATGACCTCTGCTCCCACCGTTCGGGAGAGGAGGACCTGGAAGAGAAACCGGGTCCCCTGGGCAAACAGGCTTACCAGGGTGAGGATCACGGTACTTTGGAACCCGGACATAGCGCGCAAGCAAAGCCCCCCTTTGGGATAACCCTATGCCCGATGGTCTGTCCCATATGACCGGGAGGGGGATTTCTTACTCTCTCAGCGCCGTGAGCTCCCGAACGATCTCTTCTCCCTGGCGGCGTACACCCTCGAAATCCACATGGGGATTGTAAAGCTTCTCCAGCTCATCGTGCTGAGCTTTGGCCTGAGCAAGCGCGTCTACGCCCTGGGAGAGAAGGGCACTCTGGATCTTGCGGGAGAACTTGAGCCGGGATTTGTACTGTACCAGCAGTTCTTTTTCCGCCATGGCGTCTATCCGCACCCGGCGATAGGGGCGGCCCTCGTAGGGCAGCTCCGGGGTGGAGGTGACAAAGCCCAGGGAAAGCTGGGGGATGAGGAGATGCTCGGCCCGGTCGGGGAAAAGAGGGGAAGGACAAAGGATCACGTCGTACCCGGCGCCCATGGCCCCCGCGGCCAGCACTGTGAGCATCCCGCTGCCCAGGCCATAGGTGTCCAAAAGCTCATAGACCTTGTGGCAGAGCGTTTCGGCGGTTTCAAAGAGACAGCTCCGCCCCTGGCAGGATATTGCCCCCAAAAACCGCCGGGTCAGCTTTCCTGGCTCCTGCCCGGCCTTTTTCACCTCCCGGGACAAAATACCCCGGGCCCGCTTCCGCAGCTTTTCTTCCAAAGACGGGGTGAGGAGGAGGGAACGGTTATCCTCCTTGAGCTGAGCCACTGCGGTAAGGCAGCGGTAAGCCCCCTTGTAATGGCTTTTGTAGCCGGATGTGGCGGCTTGGATCTCCTCCCGCAGGGTGCTCAAAGCTGCGTGGTCGTAGAAGCGGCCCAGGTCGATGTAGCTCTCCACCACCCCGGGCAGGCTGGGCTCCCGGACGTGGGGGGCGGTGGCGTCCACCAGGGCGGCGCCCAGACGGGGGAAGAGGACGGCGTCCAGGGAGTCCGGGTCCCCTGAGCAGCGGATATATTCCGTCTCCTCGCCCTGGGCCTCCAGGGCGGCGGATACCTGCTTCATCAGGCTGGACTTACCGCAGCCTGGGCCGCCCTTCAGAAGAAAGACCCTCTGGGCGTCCTGAGGGGAGAGAAGCTCGTCGTAAAGGGAGTAAAAGCCAGAGGGGGCGTTGGCCCCCAGAAAAAATGTGACCTTTGGTTCCATACATGACCCTCCGTTCCAAAAAATTGGCTCATCTCAACCTATGCCGGGAGCAAAGGGTCGGTGCAGAACGGTTTTTCAGAAATGGAGGGCAAAAAGAAACGGACGCCGTATAGGCGTCCGTTTCTTTTTTGGATTCAGAGAGATTTACTTCTGAGCGGCGGCCAGAGCGAAGTTCACGGCCTTCAGAAGGGCGGTGGAGGTGAGGGTGGCGCCCGAGACGGTGTCCACCTTGCTCAGATCGTCCTGACCCGCGATCAGGGCCTGGATGAACTCGGAGTTCTCCTCGGTGAGCTTGCCGCCCACCTCGGGGGTCTCTTGGGCATCCCGCACCGAGATGCTGGTGATCTTGCCCTCGGCGTTGATGACCACGTAGGTCTCCACCTCGCCGGCGTAGCCCTGGGTCACCACCTCATAGCGGGTGCCTCCCTCCACGGCAGTGGTGTTCACCACGCCCTCAAAAAGCTCGCCGTGGATGGCCAGGTAGACCATGCGCTGGAAGTCGCCCACGAAGGCGATGGTGGCGCCGGCTACGGTGTCCCGCTCCAGGATGGGCTCAGACTGCTGGTTCACGGTCTGGAACATGGTGTACACATCCTCCAGGGTCATGTTGTGGGTGAGGATGTGCTCCACGATGGCGTCGATCTGCTCACCGTAGCTCCGGCCGCCGTGGTAGCCGGCGAAGGACACCCGGTTCTTGCCCTCCACGAAGCTGCCGTTCTCGTAGAGGCCATAGATGGCCAGAAGGTCCTTTACGGGGGTCTCGGCGGTGAGGGTGATGCCGGCTTCGGAGGCCAGATACTGGTAGACGGTCAGGGACTTCTCCATGTCCAGCACCTCGCCGGTGTAGGAGGCGATGGTCAGGTCGCCGAAGGTGGTGTCTTCGTTGAGGTTCTCCACGGAGGCGTAGACCATGAACTGGCCGAAGTCAAACTTCTCCTCGTAGCCGTAGATGTCCATGTGGGGCAGGCTCCAGCCGGCGTCGGTCTTGGTGACCTCGGCGTCGGAGGTGTTCATCATGTAGCCCATGATGTCCTTCTTGGAGTATTCGCCCTCCAGGCCCTTGTTGCGGATGATGTCGAAGTTCAGGGTCTTGATGATGCCGTCCTCAGTGGTGCCCTCAAAAATGAAGGTATCGTTCTTGGGCTTGCCGGCCGAGGTGGTGCCCGTCATCTCGTACTCGGCGGAAAAGTTCTCCACCACAGGGGAGGAGGCTTCGGCGGAGGGAGTGGGAGCGTCCGGGGTGGGGGTGGTGTTGGGGGTCTTGTTGCCGCAGGCACTCAGAGAGAGGGCCAGACCGGCGGTGAGCATCAGTGCGGTGATCTTCTTTTTCATCGTTTTCTTCCTTTCGTATCATGGGGATCTCCCCCAGGGGTGTGGCCGGCCAAAAGACGCCAAAACCGCCGGATGAGCCTTGTTCGGCGGCAGGACAGAAAAGACCATGCTTTGCTGTTTTTCTGACTGGCGAAAATTATAACAGAGAGGAAAGAGAAAGTCAATCCTGAAAAAATAGTTTACATTCTGTAAATAAATCGTTCCAATATGAGGAATAAAAAGGGCCGCAAGCCAGGAAGGCCTGCGGCGGAAAAAGCATTTGAGGGCTGCTGGTTTAATCGAGCCGAAATTCTTCCGGGGAGTGCTTGGAGGGGTTCAGGGCGGCAGGCTTGGGAGGGACCCGCTTCAAGGGGTCGTAACGAAAGCTCCGGCACTGGCTGCCGGCGTCCATCACGCCCTTTTTGCTGCACAAAATCTTTCCCTCTTCCAGGATAGAACCCTTGGCGCAGTATGCGCACCGGGGTTCCATGTCCGCCTTGAACAGACTTTCCTTCTTTCTGAACACGGCTCTTCCTCCTCCCCCATACCCAGAGTTATCGTATCTTTTTCTATTGTACCATACCTTTCTTTCTATTTCTACAGGTTTTTGCTGGTTTTTTTCGGACCCCCAGGGCGGCCAGAAGGAAAAAGACCAGAAAGATCCCCCAGGCCGCGGCCGCTGAGACCGCCAGGGCAGTGGAGAAATCCGTATAGGCGATGCTCTCTACCTGGGCGGCCAGATAGCTGGATACTTGAGCCTCCAGAGGCCAGAACCGAAAAATCAGGGCGGTGAGAACGGCGGAAAATATGCCATGGAGCAGTTTCCCGCCGATGTAGGTCTTGGTGGACAGGCCGCTTTCACCCAGAAAGGAGAGGACCTGGCAGTGGACCGAGATCCCGGCCCAGCCCAACAGGAAGGCGGCCATGGCCGCCTTGCCCTCCAGGGTGCCGTCCCCGGTGAGGGAGGCCACCCCTGAGGAGAGCTCCAGAAGCCCGGTGAGAAGCCGCCGGGCCCAGGCTTCGGTGAAGCCCAGCGGAGCCAGGACCTTTCCCAAAAAAGCGGCCAGGGTGGGAAGAAGCCCGGAAAGAAGGAACATCCGAATGAGGACGGTAAAGCACATTACAAAGGCGCAGATATTCAGGGTTGAGGTCACCGCTCCCTTTACCGAATCGGTAAAAGCGGAGGAGAACCGCTGGGCAGTGATAGAGATGGCGGCGGTACGGCCGCCGGGGGTTTCTCCACCTCTGTGGTAAAACCGAAATACCAGGCCAACACATACCGAGGCGGCGGCATGAATGAGGCACAGAAGGAGCCCTACCCGGCTGTCGGCAAAGACCCCGGCGCCCACCACTCCCAGAATGAAGGCGGGACCTGAGTTGTTGCAGAAGGCCAGAAGCCGTTCGGCTTCGGTCTTGGTGCATTGCCCATTTTCGTAAAGTGTGAGCGCGGCCCGGGCCCCCACGGGGTAGCCCCCGATGAACCCAAGGGCTAAGGGGGCGGCGCAGACCCCGCCCACCCGGAAGAGAGGGCGCATAACGGGCTCCAGCAGACGGCCCAGGTATCCCGCCAGTCCCAGGGAGATCACCAGGGAGGTGAGAATAAAGAAGGGGAAAAGAGAAGGGATGATCACGTTGTAGCAAAGTCCCATGCCCTCCCGGACGGCGGCGCTGATCTCCCGGGGCCAGCAGATCATGGCCAGGGCACAGCAAAGAAGGGCGCAGCCCACAAGGCCGTCCCGGATCATCTGATGGCTGAACAATCTGCTCAAAAAATCACCCCCGCCCAGCAACTCTATGCCGAAGGGCGGGGGAATATGCGGCGGTCAGGGGCGAAACGCGGTATCCAGCATATTGAAATCCTGTATCATTTTCGGAAGAAGAGGATAGCCTCCTTCGTGAAGGATCCAGTCGATGACCTCTCCCCGAAAGAGTCGGAAGCACAGGTCGGAGAGCTGGGTAGGGGTATAGCCTGGGGAGAGCTCCCCCTGTTGGGAGAGCTCCTGGAAGCAGGCCTCCATGGTACGCAGGGTAAAGCGGTCGGGAGAGATGACGACAGCCGAGGGGGCGGTGAGGCGGCGCTGGTAATAAAGAGACATGGTCTGCCAGCCCAGCTCCTCCACATACCAGGCATACGCCTGGGCCAAAGCTTCCAGCCGCTGGGCGGGGGGCAATTCCATTTTCCCGGTCATGGCTTTTTCCAGATGGTCGTCCAGAGAGGAGAAGCCTTGGGAGATGAGCTCGTCTTTGGAGGAAAAATGATGATAGAAGGCTCCTGTGGTCACGCCTGCCTCGGCGCAGACATTCCGGATGGTCATTTTTTCAAAGCCCAGCTCCCGGATGAGCCTGGAGGCGGCCTCCAAAATGTCCCGCCGGGTGGCGGTGGAGCGGTTTTTTCGAACCTCCTGATAATTCATAGAAGAACCTCCTTGACAGAGAAGGAAAATGTGATATAATGTCCGCATAACATTGTTATGTCATAAAAAGGCGGTACTTTTCAATTTTTTCATAACATAATTTCGTTATGTGATGAAAAGGGCTGTGGCTCTATGCTTCAAATGGGATAACAGTGCTGGACACTATGGATTATACGGCGGTCAAAGCCGGCCTGTCAACTGAGTGGAGGAATTTTCTTGAGTACGAACCCGGAAAAAATCGCGTTTTTGGTGGACTCCTGCGCGGAAATGGAGCCCCGGCATCGGAAGGGTGTGCCTGTTTATGTGGTGCCCCTGCGGATCGCCTGCAAGGATAAGGATTACAATGACGGCGAGGATATTTTTGCCAAGGACATTTACAAGCGGCTGGAGAAGGGGGAGCTGCCCAAGACCTCCCTGCCTGACCTGATGCGGGTAGCCCGTACCCTGGAGAATATCAAAAAGGACGGTTATGAGAAGGTCATCGTGCTTCCCCTGTCCTCCGGGCTTTCCGGCACCCACAACCTGATCCGCCTTGAGTGTGAGGAGCGGCGGGACCTGGAGACCGCCATTTTCGAAACATACAGCGGCGCCATTCCCATCGGAGGCGTGGTCCTCCAGCTCTGGGAGGACATCAAGGCGGGCATGACCTGGGAAACGCTGGTGAAGGAGCGGGTAGAGCATCTGCTGCGGAACTCCCATGCCTTTTTCTCGGTGGACACCCTGGAGTACCTCCAGAAGGGAGGGCGGATCGGGAAAATCACCGCCCTGGCGGGGACCATGCTCAACATTAAGCCTATCCTTACCTTTGCCCCCGACGGCCAGCTGGTCAACGTGGCCAAGGTACGGGGCCGGAAGCAGGTCCAGGGCAAGCTCATTGAGCTGGTAAAGGAGCACGTGGGGGAGCATAAGGAGTTTAACCTGCTGGTGGCCAACGGCGGAGCCGATGAGGAGATGGAGCAGCTCAAAAAGGACCTTATGGCCGCCATCCCAGGGTGCAAGCACATCTGGGACTCCCATATCGACGGCACCCTCAGCGTCTATATCGGCAGCGGTGTCCTGGGCGCGGCCATCCAGATTTTGGACTGAGAAACAGGAAAAAAGCAGGGACCTTCCAGTGGGAAGGTCCCTGCTTTTGCGTTTCATAGAATTATGAACAGCCAGGGTGCATTCACGCCGTCTTGCCCCGGCGAATGAGGGTCAGGTTTCGTTTGAGGTAGAGCGCCAGGGAGAGGAGCTGGATGGCGGTGGCCAGAAGAATGAGCCCCAGGGAGAGGTGAGGGGGCAGCTCATACCAAAGCACGTGGACCACCATCACGGCGAAGAGAAGGCAGGTGGCCGCCTTGCCGTGCCATTCGGCCCCGCAGACGATGCCGGTCCGTTTGATGACCCAGCAGCCCAAAAGAGTGTCCGAGACCTCCTTCACCACCAGGGCCAGCAGGGGACAAAGCATGAGGGGGAACCGGGTCAGGAGGCAGATGAGCATGGCGCACTGGGTCAGCTTATCCGCCGCCGGATCCAGCACCTTGCCCAGGTCGCTTATCATGTGGAAGCGGCGGGCAATAAAGCCGTCGGCAATGTCGGTGAAGCCGGAGAGAAGCAGGATACACGCCGTGGCGGGGTAATTCCCCTTCCAGCAGTATAGCCAGACAAAGACCGGGATCAGGCAGAGCCGAAAGACGGAAAGCAGGTTGGGAAGGGTAAGGATTTGTTTGGATCGATCTCTCTCTGGGGTGTGGCTCATAGGGTGCCTCCTGGGGAAGTAAGGGGCGGAGTACCGCCCGAAAATGGGGCGCTTTGCGAAGCAAAACGCCCGGCACAGTCGTTGGCCAAAGGCCAATGACGTGCCTTGTGGAAATGCGGATCGCCACGCCCGGCTTCACCGGGCCTGCAATAACATGCTCTTATGTGGAACGGCTATTTTGCAACAGAGCTATAAAACTATCATACTCGGAAATTCATGGAAAGTCAATGGTTTCACAGGATGCTCATTCCACCTCGGGAAAGCTCACCGAGGCCTTGAACAGGTCTCCGTCGATGGAGAGCCGGAAGGAGCCTCCCTGGACCTCGGTGAGGCTGCGGGCAATGGAGAGGCCCAGGCCGGACCCTTCGGTGGTGCGGCTTTCGTCTCCACGGACAAACCGCTCCATCAGCTCTTCAGGAGGGACGTTGAGCTGGGAGGCTGAGACGTTCTTCAAGGAGAAGATCACATTGCCGTCCCATTTCAGAAGCTCCAGGTAGACCCGGGTGCCCGGCATGGCGTATTTTACGCAGTTGCCCAGCAGATTGTCCAGGATACGCCATACGTGGCGGCCGTCGGCCTTCACATAGAGCTCCTGGGGGGGAAGGCTGGAGAGAAGGGTAAGGTTGGCCGCCTCAAACTTGGCGTTGTATTCCCCCAACGCCTGGTCCACCAGCTGTCCCATGCCCAGCCGCTCGGCGTTCACCGTCAGGGTGCCGGTGGAGGCTTTGGAGGCCTCCACCAGATCCTCGGTGAGCTTTTTCAGCCGCTGGCTTTTTCGATCCAGTACCTCAATGTATTCTTGCGCCTTTTCCCCCTGAATATCCTCCTTTTTGAGAAGATCCACGTAGTTGATGATGGAGGTGAGAGGGGTCTTGAGGTCGTGGGACACGTTGGTAATGAGCTCGGCCTTCATCCGCTCGGAGCGCAGCCGCTCGTCCACAGCGGTGTTGATGGCGCTGCCCAGGTCGTTGAGGGCTTCGGCGTGGGCGCGCAGGTCGGGGAAGAGCTTCATGCCGAGGGTGTCGATACGCTCCTCCGGGTTCCCCTTCACGATGGCCTGGGCCCCCTGGCGGAGATTGTACCACTGGACAGTCCACCGGCAGATGGAGTATAGCACAAAGCCATTGAACAGGCACAGAAAGATGAGGAAGACGCCGGAGGAGTAGCTTTCAAAAAGCCCGTAGGCCAGAATGAAATTGATAAAAAGGTAGCCCAGGGAGAAGCCGATTACCCGCCCGGTAAGGGGGAGGGCCCCCACCAGCTCTCCCAGGGAGCAGGCGAAGTCCTTGCAGCTCTGCCACAGCCTTCCGCACAGATGCCAGCACCAGACGCACAGCCGCCAGGTGATGGTGTTGTGAAGAAGGGTGTGGGTCTTGACCCGGGTGGCGGTAGACATGAGGGCGGCCTCAATGAGGCCAAAGGCGGTGGTGAAGCAGAGGGCGGACATGGCGTTAAACAGGAAACAGTCCCCGGCGTCGGAGAGGTACCAGTACGCTCGGGCGGCCCATTCAACACCGACGCCAAGGGCAGAGAGCCCGACAAAGCCCACGCAGAAGAGATAAAGGTCATAGGGGATCTTATCGCTCCAATTGAGGGTGAAGGTCTCGGCTCCCCGCCGCCGCCCGGCGCAGCACATGAGGAATACCGTGAGGACCAGGCAGACAAGGGAGAGGCCTCCGGCCAGATAAAGGATGCGGATGTCTCCCCGGGTGTAGGAGTTGTGGGCTGCCCGAAATTCATCGTTCAGAGGAAGCCGGGCGTCCACACCGTACTCTACCGCGTAGCGGTAGGTCTCCCCCTCCTTACGGGGGCGGCTCATGTTGCCGGGAACCTGGAGAATGGCGTTTCCATCGTCATCATAGAAGATGGTGTAATCTTCCCCGCCTGTATCCTCCGGGCCGTAATACTCCCGGTAGCTGTATTCCAGATAGCTGGGAGAGATGGTCCGCAGGGACTGCCAGACATCCTCCACGTTTTTCAGACTGTCCTCTCCCGACGAGCTGAGCAGGATCTCCCCGCTCTCATTGTCCCGGACAATATAACGGAAGTTGGTCTGTTCCGGGGAGAGGACGGAGAGGTAGGAGTTGTAGTTCTTTTCCTGGAGATAGCCCAGCTTTTCCCCACGGCGGATCTGGTCATAGATGTCCAAGGTCTCTATGAGATGGCTGTACCGCTCGTTCATACCCTGGTTCCACATAGAGGAGGAGGTAACGGTATCCCGGTCAAAGAGGGAATCCCAGTGATAGGCGCAGTAGATCCAGCTAAAGGAGGCCCCTATGGCGCAGCCAACGGCCAGCAGCAGGGCCAGAGCCTTTACCAGGGCGTAGGAACGAATGTCTTGTTTCATAAAGGCATCATCTCCAAAAGGTCAGACTTTTTCAAACTTGTACCCCAAGCCCCAGACTACCTTGATGTAGCGGGGGTTGGCCGGGTCGATCTCGAGCTTTTCCCGGATATGGCGGATGTGTACCGCCACCGTGTTTTCAGCCCCGTAGGCCTGGTCCCCCCAGACCTTCTCATAGATCTCAGAGGTAGAGAACACCTGGTTGGGACAGCGCATAAAGAGCCGCAGGATATCGAATTCAATGGGGGTGAGCCGAATGGGCTCTCCGTCCACCGAAACGGTCTTGGCGGCGTCGTCCAGAACGATCCCCCCGATGCGGAGAAGACCGTCCTCGGGCTCTGGGGCCCCGGTGTCCCGTCCGCCCAGGGTGGTATACCGCCGAAGCTGGCTCTTTACCCGGGCCATGACCTCCATGGGGTTGAAGGGCTTGGTCACGTAGTCGTCCGCCCCGATATTCAGGCCCAGGACCTTGTCGCTGTCCTCGCTTTTGGCGGTGAGGAGGATGATGGGCACGTTGCAGCTCTCCCGCAGCTTGGCGGTGGCCCGGATACCGTCCAGGTTGGGCATCATCACATCCATGAGGATCAGGTGGATGTCGTGCTCCTGGACTGCCTTCAGGGCCTGAGTTCCGTCATAGGCGGGAAAGGTGTTGTAGCCCTCGGCCCGGAGGTAGATGTCCAGGGCAGAGACAATGTCCTTATCGTCGTCGCAGATCAAAATGTTATACATGCTCGCCACATCCCTTGGGTGCTGTGATGAGACTATTATAGTCGAAATTTCTTTAAGAGAAAAGAGGGAGAAACCTTAATATTTTTTTAACCCCGGGCCGGAGCCCTTGCGGCTCCGGCGGAAGCATGGTAAAATCCCCTTAAAGGAAGGGGGGAGCGGCCATGGTATGGAAGGTGGGAACAGGGGATCCATACGTCCTTTTGGCCTCCCTTCTGGTGGAGGCGGGGGGAGTCGAACCCTTGCCCAGAATTGAACGGACAGAGAAGGGCAAGCCCTATTTCCCGGACCGCCCTGACCTTCATTTCAGCCTTAGCCGTTCAGGGAGCTTGTCCCTCTGTGTCCTGGGGCCGGCCCCTGTGGGGGGCGACATTGAGCTTGTCCGGCCCCGGAGCGAAAGGCTGCCCCGGTACGTCCTCAGCGACCGGGAATATACCTGGTTTGCGGCACGGGGGAGCCAATGGGAGGATTTTTATACGCTGTGGACCTTAAAGGAGGCCCGGGTGAAACGCACCGGGGAGGGGATCTTCCGCCGCCCGGCCCGGGAGGTGGCGGTGCCCCTTATGGAGCCGGGGACGCGGCTCGTGTGGGAGGGCGCCCGGTTCGCGGCCCTGGGCGGAGAGGGCTGGCGGGGCGCCTTGTGCTGGGAAGACAAATGAAGAAACAGAAAAGAAAATAAAGATTTACAAAAAATTCACCCCCCTCTCTATCCAGAGGGGCGAATTTGGTTTATAATGGGGCGGAACGGTTCGAGCGTAGGCCCCTTTGGAGGGGAGGAACAGGAACGCCTGGGCAGAGCGGCTGCCCATACCATCAGAAAAACATGGGAGGAACTGGGTATGTATTACATCGGCATTGATCTGGGAGGCACCAATGTGGCCGCGGGGGTCACAGACAAGGAGGGCCGTCTGCTGGGCAAGGCTTCCATTCCCTGCCCCAGGGGGGCGGAGGCCATCGCTGACGCTATGGCGGAATCGGTCCGCCTGGCGGTTCATGAGGCTGAGCTGACCCTGGACCAGTGCGGTTCGGTGGGTGTGGCATCCCCGGGGACCATCGACCCGGAAAAGGGCATCGTGTTCCACGCCTTTAACCTGGGGCTGGACCATGTGCCCCTGGCCCAGATGGTCTCCGACCGGCTGGGGGGTATCCCCACCCTGCTGGAGAACGACGCCAACGCCGCCGCTCTGGGGGAGTATGTCTCGGGGGCAGGCAAGGGGAAAAATTCCCTGGTGGCCATCACCCTGGGGACCGGCCTGGGCTCGGGGGCCGTGCTGGAGGGCAAGCTCTACACCGGCTTTAACTATGCCGCCTTTGAGTCGGGGCACATGGTCATCCGCCGGGGTGGCCGCCCCTGTACCTGCGGCCGGAAGGGCTGCTGGGAGGCCTACGCCTCGGCCACCGGCCTGATCAAATCCACCCGGGAGGCCATGGAGGCCCACCACGACAGCGCCCTGTGGCAGCTGGCTTCCACCTTGGAGGAGGTCAATGGGAAAACGCCCTTTGACGCCGCTCAGGCTGGGGATACTGTGGCCAGAGAGGTGCTGGCCGAGTACATCGAGGATCTGGCCTGTGGCCTGGCCAACCTCATCAACATTCTTCAGCCTGAGGTGCTGTGTGTTGGCGGCGGCATCTGTAAGCAGGGGGAGAATCTGATGGCGCCCCTCCGGGACGCCTTGAACCGGGAGGAGTTCACCAAGGACGCCGCCCATCGGTGTCAGGTGGTGGTTGCCGAGCTGGGCAACGACGCCGGTATTATTGGAGGGGCCATGCTGCCCTTGTACCGCTGAGGATAACGCAGAAAGAGACACCCAGACTGTTGCCCGGGCGTCTGGTGCGTAGCCCCAGCCGCCGGCCGTCCTTACGGACGGCCACGGGCAACGACGCCGGTATTATTGGAGGGGCTATGCTGCCGCTCTATCGGTAAGTATGCCCTTTAAGCCTTCCCCCGAGGGGAAGCCTATTTACGTACACGCCGTGTACCCCTCTCCCTCAGGGGAAGAGTCCTTCTTCTCCTCGGGCCACAGTGCCAGGGAGGCACCATAGAGGAGGGCGGCCAGAATGGCGATGGCTTGGGTCTTGTTTTCCCGGATCCAGGGTCCGTACTTGCTCCACAGAGGGATGTCCTTTCCCTCCAGAAGCTTTTCCGCCAGCTCTACGATGCCGATGGCCGCCACGGCGCACACCGCCAGACGGGCCAAGCCCTCTCCGCCTCCTTTGGTGAGGAGCTGCTCAATACTCAATAGGATCGCCTCCTTTCCTATATTCTATGGGGAAAGAGGAGAAGATGTGACAGAAGGTGAAGCTCATGCAGCAGAAACAGAAAAAAGAAAGCGCTGCCCTGGAGGAGCTCCGCGCGCCTATCCCGGTGGTGGAGGCCGATCCTGCCGAGGGACTCAGTAAGGACCAGGTGGTGGAGCGGCAGAAGGGAGGCTGGTGCAACCTCCCGGTGAAAAGCCCTACCAAGACCGAGCGGGAGATCATAGCCGGTCATGTATTTACCTACTTCAACCTGATCTTTGTGGTGCTGGCCGCCCTGCTGTTGGTGGTGGGCTCTTACCGGGACGCTACGTTTATTTTTATCGCGGCCGTCAACACCATCATTGGCATTGTCCAGGAGATCCGCTCCAAGCGGACCATTGATAAGCTCACCGTGCTGGCCGCGCCCCGGGGTACCGTGGTCCGGGCGGGGGCCGAGATGAGCGTGCCCACCGACCACATGGTGCGGGACGACATTGCTGTCTTTTCCGCCGGGGACCAGATCAGCGCCGACGCCCTCATCCGTTCGGGCACGATACAGGTCAACGAGGCCATGATCACCGGCGAGGCTGAGCCCCTGGAGAAAGGCCCGGGAGACAAGATCCGTTCGGGTTCCTTTGTGGTGTCCGGCTCCTGCCGGGCGCAGCTTACCGCCGTGGGACCTGACTCCTACGCCGCCAAGCTAACCCTGGAGGCCCGGAAGGACGTAAAGACCGGCCAGTCCGAGATGATGGCGTCCCTCACCAAGCTCATCCGCTTCATCGGCGTTGCCCTCATTCCCGTGGGGGGCGTGCTCTTCTGGAAACAGCATTTTATTCTGAAGCTCACCCTCCGCCAGTCAGTGACCACCACGGTGGCCGCCCTCATCGGCATGATCCCCGAAGGGCTTTACCTTCTCACCAGCGTGGCCCTGGCGGTGAGTATGATCCGCCTGGCCCAGCGAAAGGTCCAGGCCCAGGACATGAACTGTATTGAGACTCTGGCCCGGGTGGATGTGCTCTGTGTGGACAAGACGGGCACCATCACCGAGCCCAAAATGGCGGTGATGGAGGTAGAGCTGCTGGACGAGGAGGAATATCCCGCCCAGACGGTGGAGGACGTCCTCAGCGCTTTCTATCTGGCCCTGGGGGCCGACAATGACACCGGCCGGGCTATGGCTGAGCGGTTCCAGGCCAATGTGAACTGGAAAGCCGGCGCTACCGTGCCCTTCACCTCGGCCAATAAATATTCCGCCGCCGTCTTTCCCGGGAAGGGGAGCTTCGTGGTGGGGGCCCCGGAGTTTGTCATGGGGGAGCGGTACCAGGATCTGAAGGATATGGTGGAGCCCTATTCCGCCAAGGGCTACCGGGTGCTTCTGGTGGCCGGGTACGATGGAACGCCCGATGGGAAAGCTGCCCTGGACGGCAGAAGGGTGAAGCCCATGGCCCTGGTGATGCTGGCCAACCAGATCCGCAAGGAAGCCCCGGATACCTTCCGCTTTTTTGCCCAACAGAAGGTATGTGTCAAGGTCATTTCGGGGGACAACCCCCTCACCGTGGCCGAGGTGGCCCGGCAGGCCGGGGTGGAGAACGCCGATAGCTGGGTGGACGCCGCTACGCTTCAGACCGACCAGGATATCTATGAGGCCGCCGGGAAATACACCGTCTTTGGCCGGGTGACCCCGGGTCAGAAGCGGAAGCTGGTGAAGGCTCTCCAAAAGCAGGGCCATACAGTGGCCATGACAGGGGACGGGGTCAACGACGTGCTGGCCCTGAAGGACGCCGACTGCGGCATCGCCATGGCCTCGGGGGCCGAGGCGGCCTGCCACGCCGCCCAGCTGGTGCTGCTGGACTCCAACTTTGCCTGCCTTCCCCAGGTGGTGGCCGAAGGAAGACGGGTCATCAACAACATCCAGCGTTCGGCCTCTCTGTTTTTGGTGAAAAATATTTTTTCCTTTGCCCTGGCCCTCTTTACGCTGGTGGTGGACATGCCCTATCCCTTCATGCCCATCCAGCTCTCCCTCATCTCCACCCTCACCATCGGCTTCCCCTCCTTTGTGCTGGCTCTGGAGCCCAACGAAAGCCTGGTGAAGGGAAGGTTTATGACCAACGTGCTTCGGGAAGCCTTCCCGGGTGGACTCACCGATCTTTTGATCCTGCTGTGTATCCAGGCCTATGTGGCGGTGTTCCAGTTCCCCAACGAGAGCCTGTCCACCATGTGTACTCTCTGTGTGGCGTTTGTGGGGGTGCTGGTCCTCTACCAGGTGAGCAAGCCCTTTGATTGGAAGCGGGGGCTGCTCCTGGTGACTGTGGTATGCGCTCTGCTCTTTTCCATCAACTATCTGGGCTGGTTCTTCTCTCTTACGGCCCTGACGGTGCAGGAGACCTTCATCCTGGCCCTCTTCTTCCCCCTGGCGTGGTTTACCATGCGGGGGATGCTGGGGGTGTTCAACAAGGGCCAGGTCCTCTGGCGGCGGATCGGGAGGTTGAGGCAGAAGGGCAAACGTGCCCGGGAAGGATGAATTCATAGCGGAAGGACCGAATATTTTTCGGTCCCTTCTGTTTTTTGAAAGCCGCTTGAAAAAATTTTTTCAGGGGATTATAATAAGGGTAGTTCTGTGACAGGAGGTAAAAACATGGAAAACAATTTTTATGAAACGGAGAAAGTTCTGGAGCAGCAGAGCATGGCCCAGCAAGGCATAAGCCGGACACGCCGGGGCCGGGAGGATGCCGACCGGGAGCTTTTGGAGGGACTGGACCGGGAGGGGCTGGCCCGCTACACCGCCAAGACCTTCCTCAATATGTTTTTCGGCTTGCTGGTCTCCTTCGGGGTGGCCTTCTTCCTGGTCTACACCATCCCCGGCTACGCGCTGTTCCGGCGTCTGGTCATCATGACCTCGGGCTATCTTCCCATGATTCTGTTGGTGGCCCAGCTGTTGCTGTCTCTGGGGATGAGTTCGGCCATTCGGAAGAGCTCGGTGGGGACTACCTGGGTCTTCTTCCTGGTCCATTGCTCCCTCATTGGCTTTGTGGTAGGCACCTGGCTGCTGGTGTACCGAATGGAGAGCGTGTCCTTCGCCTTTGCCATGGCCGCTCTTTATTTTGGCGGCATGGCGGTGTTTGGATTTATGACCAACATCGACCTTTCCAGAATGCGGAATATTTTGCTCACCGGCCTTGTATTCCTCATCATCGCCAACGTGGCCATGTGGTTCATTCCCATGGTGGGCCTTCCCGAGCAGATCATTTGCTCCATCGGCGTGGTGCTCTTCCTGGCTTACACGGCGTATGATACCCAGATGATCAAACGCTTTTACGCCAATTTCCGAGAAGATGAGGAGATGCTGAAAAAGGCGTCGGTCTACGCCGCTCTGGAGCTCTGCCTGGACTTCATCAACCTGTTCCTCTACATCCTGCGGCTTATGGGCCGCCGGAGCCGGAACTGAGCGCGGCAACAAAAATTTCCAGGTTTGAACAGGCGGCTTTTGGCAAAAGCTACCCATGGCCCGGCCTACAGAAAAAGAAGCCGGTAAAAAAGAGAAAAATGCCAAAAAATCCCCGGGCCGGCGAAGAAAAGCCGGAAACATGGGCGGCGGAAAAAGGCTCCAAGCCAAAGCCGCTGTTCATTTCCAGTGTGCCTGTGAGCACTTTGGCCCATATTAGAGATGGCGCGTTTTTGCGCCATCTCATTTTTTTTTCGGGGGTGGTATATGAAATGGAACAGGTAAGAGAAGGACGTACCGGCCAAAAAACGGGGCGCTCCTTTCGAGGAGTTCTGGCAGCTTGCCTGCTGCTGGGATTCCTGGCAGGGGGCGCGCCCATGGCCCGGGCGGCAGGAGAAACGGTCATGACCGGCGGAGCGGCGGGACGGCGGGTGATCCCGGTAGGCCGGGCGGTAGGCATCAAAATTTTTTCAGACGGTGTGCTGGTGGTAGGGTTCTCCCAGATCCCGGCATCGGGGGGAAATGTGACTCCGGCCAAAAGCTGCGGCCTTCGGGAGGGGGACGTGATCACCCACATCAATTCCACTGAGGTGGACACGGTGGAGGAGGTCCAGGAGGAACTGAAGCGGATCGGTGGGGAAGAAATGTCCATCCGGGCGCTTCGGGACGGCAAGACCGTTCAGGTCACGGCGCAGGCGGTGAAGTGTTCCACCGATGGCACCTATAAGCTGGGGGCCTGGCTGCGGGACTCCATGGCGGGGATCGGTACCGTGACCTATTATGACCCGTCCACAGGAGCCTTCGGCGCTTTGGGGCACGGAGTCAACGATGTGGACACTGCGCAGCTCATGCCCTTGGAGAGCGGCGGACTTCTGCCGGCCACGGTGGCTGATGTAAAGAAGGGAAAACGGGGAGAACCGGGTGAGCTTCACGGCGCCTTTGACGCGGACAAGGATATGGGGACTTTGATCGCCAATACCACCAGCGGCATTTTTGGATTTGCCTCGGGTGAGGAGCTGGCTTTGAGGGAGCCGGTGGAGGTGGCCTCCAAGGACCAGGTGAAGGAGGGAGCGGCGGTGATCTACTCCAATGTGTCGGGAGACCAGGTGAGGGAGTACCAGGTGGAGATCACCAAGCTTTACCCGGCAGCCCAGGACGGCCGGGACATGATGATAAAAGTCACTGACCCCGCCCTCCTGGAGGCGACCGGCGGGATCGTTCAGGGCATGAGCGGCAGCCCGATCCTTCAGGACGGACGGCTCATTGGCGCGGTCACCCATGTTTTGGTTTCCGACCCTACCCAGGGCTATGCCATCCTGGCGGAACGAATGCTGGAAACCGCGGAGGAAAGTGGAAAAACAGGGGAATAAGCACCGAAAACAACTATTTTGTCGCATTGTGTCGTACGATTTATTTCCAAAATATGGCAAAAAGGGATTGCGTATGCTGTCTATTTATGGTAAATTGAATGCAACCGGTAAAACTGCCTTGGCCAGGCAAAAAAGGTTGTGAAAATGATGGAAAGAAAGAGAATAATGGTAGCGGACGCAAGCGAGGAGTTTCGCCGTCTGCTGGTAGAGACATTAAACGGGGAAAATGACATGACCGTGGTAGGTGACACAGGAGATGGAGCCACGGCGGTAGAGCTGTGCCGCCAAAAGGGATGCGACCTTTTGGTCATGGACCTGGTTCTTTCCACCATGGATGGGGTGGAGGTGCTGACCCAGCTGGGAGAGCTTCCCCAAAAGCCCAAGGTCCTCATCCTGTCCGGCTTTGCCGGAGGCAGCGTGGCGGAGCTGACCGCCGCCAAGGGAGCAGACTATTTTATGATGAAGCCCTGCCGCACGGCGGCCGTGGTGGAGCGGGTACGCCAGATGCTCCAGCCCGCCGCTCCTGTGGAGGAACCTGACCGTCAGGGGGCGGGGCTGGAGGGGAAGATCACCGCCATCATCCATGAGATCGGCGTACCTGCCCACATCAAAGGGTACCAGTACCTCCGGGAGGCCATTATGATCGCTGTGGAGGACATGGATGTGATCAACGCGGTGACCAAGATCCTCTATCCCGAGGTAGCCAAACGGTTTGGGACCACGGCTTCCCGTGTGGAGCGGGCCATTCGTCACGCCATTGAAGTGGCTTGGGACCGGGGCGATCTGGAGACACTCCAGCGCTATTTTGGCTATACGGTCTCCAACGCGAAAGGCAAACCGACCAATTCGGAGTTTATTGCCATGATCGCTGACCGCCTTCAGCTTCAGCAAAGGGAAAACCTGTAACCCCGTTTGTCTGGGGAGGTTTTCCCGCGCTGGAAGGGCTTGCAATTCTTTTCCTGTTGTGGTATGATGACCGCAACGGCCGGGGGTATCCCGGAAGAAAAGGAAAAGGAGCGGTGGCGATATGACCATTGAGTTTACCCCCAAGGGAGTGTGCTCCCGCAAGATGCTGGTAGAGGTGGAGGACGGTGTGGTGAAGTGCCTCCAGGTCACCGGCGGCTGCCACGGCAACCTTCAGGGGATCTCCAAGCTGGTGGAGGGCATGACGGTGGAGGAGGTCATCCGCAAGCTGGATGGCATCAACTGCAACGGCAAGGGTACCTCCTGTCCCGACCAGTTGGCCCAGGCCTTGAAGCAGGTGGTGTAAGCCGGAGGACTTCCTGCTTGCCTGGAGAACATTGGAAAAATCAACGACATGAAACGGCGGTCGACCCGGAAAGGGCCGACCGCCGTTTTTCGTCATTGTGTGTGTTACCGTTTGCGGCCCCGGTAAGAGCTGCTGTAGACCTGCTTCTTTTTGGACCTCCGTCTGCGGCGGGAGGGGCCGAAAACCATGCGCCGGGCAATGAGAAGGGCCATAGCCACAATCAGGACCAAAGCCAAAAGCTTGACCCAGAGGAAGCTGAAGATCCAGGTGACCCGGTCCAGAAGATAGAGCATCTGGGAACGCTCCAGGCCGGTGGCGGCCACCAGGTCTACCGTGCCGTAGGTCTTATCCCCGTAGGAGACTGTGATGGAGCCAATGACCTGGCCCTTTTCAATGGGAGCCCGAAGGGCTTCAGGCAGGTCCACTGTCTGAGTAAAGAGAGCCGGATCCAGGTCGTTGGGGAGCAGGGCGGTGATGCTGTCCGAGGGGAGGACGGTGACATAGTCCTGCTGCTGAGATAAGGAAACAGGAACGGTGTCCACCGGCTGGCTGGCGTCCAGTACGTTTTTGTAAGAAAAGTGGTTAAAGCCGTATTCCAGAAGGCGGCGGCTCTCGGTAAAATAGTTGTCGCTTACCACGGCTCCATCCCGGTACCAGGGATTTCCGCCCAACAGAACGGCGATGAGGGTGCGGTGGCCCTTCTCGGCGGCAGAGGCCAGGCAGTAGCCTGCCGGAGTGGTAAAGCCGGTTTTAATGCCTATGGCGTATTGGTAGCGGAAACCACTGACCTTGGAGCCATTTACCAGGGCGTTGGTATCCTGCAGGACCCGCTCCTCTTCGTGGAGATTGGTGGGGGGGATGGTATAGGTACCCGAGGAGACGATGGCACGAAATTCGGTGTGGCTCATGGCCTCAACACTCATTTTGGAGATATCCCTGGCGGTGGTGTAGTGGTCTTCCTTGTGGTAACCGTGGGGATTGGCAAAGTGGGTGTTCGTCATGCCCAGCTCGGCGGCCCGCTGGTTCATCCGATCCACAAAGGCGGGGATGCTGCCCGAGACCGCTGTGGCTAGGGCGTTGCAGGCCTCGTTGGCCGAGGGGATGAGGGCGGCGTTCAGGAGGTCCCGGATGGTGAGCATTTCTCCCGGCTCCAGGCCGGCTGTGGAGCCGCTTACTCCGATCTCGGAGTAAATGTCGTCACCAAGGGTGACGACAGTATCCATGCTCAGCTCACCCCGCTCTACCGCCTCCACGGCGAGCAGACCGGTCATCACCTTGGTGATGGAGGCGGGATAGCGCCGGTCATCGGCGTTGAACTCATAAAGCACATCCCCTGTGGCGGCCTCCACCAGGATCACAGCCTGGGCCGTTACCGAGAAGGAGGCGTCGGTCTCCGATGCCCGGGCGGCGCCAAGGGGGAGAAGAAGGGCCAGGGCAAGAAAAAAAGCGGCAAAGGAATGATATTTTTTCATAGGAAACTCCGAAATAGTATGATATAATAAAGCATATAGGCCGCCGGGAAGGAGCTTACGGAAAAGGTAACATCCTGACGGCGGAAGGATCATTGCTATTATAACAGAGAAGCACGCCGGGCGCAACGGGGAGGTTCTTACAAATCTATGAAGATTTCCAAATGGGAATTTGCCATTTTGCTTCTTTTGGCCGCCTTTCTGGCCTTTACCGCCGGCTGGTTTCTCCGGGAACGGAGCATGCCCGGACCGCTGGTGGTGGAGACTCAGCGGAGGCCGGACGCCCCGGAGGTTTGGCTGGACCCGCCAACGCCCACACCGGCCGAGAAACAAGAGACCATGATCAACATCAATACCGCCGACGTTGAGACTCTTATGACCCTTCCGGGCATTGGGGAGAAGCGGGCCAGAGACATCATCACCGAGCGGGAGGAGAACGGCCCCTTCCGCTTTCCCGAGGATATCACCCGGGTCAGCGGTATTGGGGAGGAGACTTTGGCGGGGCTGATCGACTATATCATAACGGAGGATGAGCCATGAAGATCCTGGTAGTGGACGACGAAAGGGTGCTGGTGAAAGGCATTAAGTTCAATCTGGAAAGCGAGGGCTACCAGGTTGAGGTGGGCTATGACGGCCAGGAGGCGGTGGACATGGCCCGGGAGGGAGCCTTCGACCTGATCCTCCTGGACCTGATGATGCCCCGGCTGGACGGGCTTCAGGCCTGTATGCGTATCCGGGAATTTTCCACGGTGCCCATCATCCTCCTCACTGCCAAGGGAGAGGATGCCGACAAGCTCATCGGGTTTGAGAGCGGGGCGGACGATTACATTACAAAGCCCTTTAATATTCTGGAACTGAAAGCCCGGATCCGGGCCCTTCTCCGCCGGGCGGGCATGGCCCAGCAGGAGGCGGGGGGCGGACGGCTCACCGCCGGACACATCCTGCTGGATCCCGACATGCGCTCGGTCTGGCGGGATGGGGAAGCGGTGGAGCTTACCGCCAAGGAATTTGACCTGATGGAGCTTCTTCTGCGAAATCCCGGGCGGGTCTACTCCCGGGAGAACCTGCTGAACATTGTCTGGGGCTACGAGTACGGTGGCGAATACCGAACGGTGGACGTCCATATCCGCCGGCTCCGGGAAAAGCTGGAGCTGGACCCGGCCAACCCGGAATATATCCTCACAAAATGGGGCGTGGGATACTATCTAAAGGGCGGAAACGGGTAAGAGGGAATGAAAAAGCCATAGAGAGAGGGGGACCGTCAAAGTTGGAGGAGCAAAATACCAGAAGGGTGCCCCTGTGGCGGTCCCTTCGGATCAAATACGCCATTACCTATCTGACCATTATCGTGGCGGTGTTGGTCCTGCTGAATACATACCCGGTGCGGACCTCTCAACAGATGGTATTCCAGACTAAGCAGGTCTCCCTTCAGAGCCAGGCCGCCCTTATGGCTTCGGCCCTGGCAGGGCCGGACGGCCTCAGCGCCGAAGGCGTGGCCCGGGTCATGGAGGTGCTGGGAGACACCGGCCTGAGCCGGGTGCTGGTGACCGGCCCTTCAGGAGAGGTGCTTTACGACAGCGACCCGGTGGGAAACACCCTGGGGAGGTACGCTCTGGTCTATGAGACGGTTTCGGCTCTGCGGGGGAATGACGAATTTCGCTCGGACTATCAGGAGGGGGTCTTTCACAGCCGCGCGGCCGCCCCGGTGACCTATCGGGGCATGATCATCGGGGCGGTGTACGCCGCTGAGTATGACGCCGAGCAGGGCCGTCTTCTGGTGGGCCTACAGCAGACCCTTCAGCGGATCTCCGCCGCTGTGGCCATAGGAGCCCTTCTTCTCTCCCTGATTTTTTCCTCCGCCCTGACCCGCCGCCTGGGGCAGCTCCTCTCCGCCTTTCGCACGGTGCGGGAGGGGGAGTACAGCCACCGGGTAAGGATGGGAGGCAAGGATGAGGTGACCCGGCTGGCCGGGGAGTTCAATGCCCTTACCGACCGGCTCCAAACCACCGAGGAGGTCCGCCGCCGGTTTGTGTCCGACGCCTCCCACGAGCTCAAGACCCCCCTGGCCTCCATCCGCCTCCTCACCGACTCCATCCTCCAGACCGAGGCCATGGACCCGGGCACGGTGCGGGAGTTCGTGGGGGATATTGGGGAAGAGGCGGAGCGGCTCCAGCGGATCACAGAAAAGCTGCTTACTCTCACCCGGCTGGACGCCGCCGCTCTCGCAGTGGCCGGGCCGGTGGATGTGACGGCCGTCATTGGCCGGGCAGAGCACATGCTGAAGCCACTGGCCCGGGCGGGAGAGAGCGAGCTGACGGTAGAACTGGAGGAAGGGCTGGTGGTGCGGGCCGACCCGGACGACCTCTACCAGATCTTTTTTAACCTGATGGAAAATGCCGTCAAGTATAATCTGCCCGGCGGAAAGGTTTGGGTCAGAGGCCGGGCCGTGGGGGACAAGGTGGAGATCACGGTGGAGGACACCGGGGTAGGGATCCCCGAGGCGGACATCGACAAGGTTTTTGACCGCTTCTACCGGGTGGATAAGGCCCGCTCCCGGGCAGCGGGAGGCACTGGGCTGGGGCTCTCCATTGTGCGGGATACCGTCCGCCGTCACGGCGGTACGGTGACGGCCCGCCGCCGGGAAAAGGAGGGCACCTGCTTCACCGTGACCCTGCCCCGGGCGGAAAAGGAGGGGACGGTATGAGAAAAAAATGGCTGCTGCTTTCCCTGGTCCTGCTTCTTTTCTGTGCCTCCTGCACTCCGGCCGCCCAGGAGGAGACCACTCCGCCAGAGGGGGAATACGGGATCTGGTTTCTCCGAAAGGCGCTGGCGCAGGAGGGAGGGATCCGCCTGGGGGCGGACAGTGGTTATCTAAGCCGGGAATTTTACGCTGTCCCTGAGGGCGAGAGCGTGGAGACGGCCCTTCTGGAGGCTCTGATAACTGGCCCGGAGGGGGAGGAACTGACCTCTCCCTTCCCGGCAGGGACCCGTCTGCGTTCCTGGAGCAGGGAAGAAAACCGGGTGTCCGTGGACCTCTCCGAGGCGTACAGCGGTTTGGCTGGCGTGGAGCTCTCCCTGGCCGACGGATGTATCGTTCTCACCCTCTGCCAGCTGGAGGGGGTGGAGGAGGTTTACATCACGGTGGAGGGCCGCCCCCGGCCCTTCCGGGACCAGGTCTATACCAGGGAGGATTTCATGGAAAACAACCTCTTTGACCCGCTGCCGCGGTACGCCCAGGAGGAGCTTCCCATCGAAAGCGGAGGCCCTGCCCCGGAGTCTGCCCCATCAGAGGAGTAACAGAGATACAAAAGCCCAGCGTCCTTGGGGGACGCTGGGCTTTTGCCATACGGTATCCTGGCTGCGGCTTACTTCGCCGGGGTGGTCTGGAGGGAGCTTTGCTCCCATTTACGGAACAGTCGGATCAGAACCATCATAGCCAGAGCGGCCATAATGATCTCGGTGACGGTCTGGGCGTAGGGGAGACCATAGAGGGGGGAGAGGTAGTTCAGCAGGTATATAAGGGGGATCTCCAGCAAGATCTTCCGGGTAAAGGCAAAGAGCAGGGCGTATTTACCCAGGCCCACTGCCTGGAACACACCCACCGCCAGGAAATCCAGACAGAGGAAGGTGAGACCCAAGCACATGCCCCGGAGGAAGGAGACACCAAAGGCGGCAACCATGTCGATCTTGGTGAAAAGGCTCATGACTCCGCCGGCGCCGAAGTAGAAGAGGGCGGTGACAGAGAGCAGGAAGACGGTGCCGATTTTGCCTGTCAGGAGAACGGCCCCCTTGGCCCGCTTAATATTGCCGCTGGAATAGTTGTAGCTTACCAGGGGCATGATGCCCTGGGTCATGCCCATGGCAACGTTCATGGGGATCTGGTCGATTTTCTTGACAATGCCCATGGCGGCCAGAGCGTCGGTGCCGAAAGCGGCGGCAAAGTTATTGAAGATAGTCATGCTGGTCACGTTCAGCAGGTTCTGAATGGAGGCGGGAAAGCCCACCCCGAAGACCCCGGCTACGATCCGTTTATCAAAGGAGAATTTCCGGGGGTCGATGCTGACGTAAGTCCTGCCCCGCTTGACAAACATGAGGACCAGGAAGTAAAGACAGGCCACGCAGTTGGAGATCAGGGTAGCCAGACCGGCTCCGGCGGCCCCCATGTTGAGCCCCCAGGGAAGGATAAAGATGGGGTCCAGCACGATATTGAGGAGACAGCCGCTCATGACCCCGATGCTGGCGTGGACCGAAGCGCCCTCGGCCCGGACCATCTGACCCATGACCACGTTGAGGATGGCGGGGGCGGCGCCAAAGGTCACGGTCCAGAGCATGTATTCCGAGGTGGCGGCGGCGGTCTCAATGTCGGCGCCCAGAAGTCCCAGGAGGGGCGTATGGAAGACGGTACACAGAAGAGAGAAGAGAAGGCCCGAAGCCAGAGCACAGTAAAAGCTGAATACCGAGGTGCGCCGCACGGTCTCGTAATCCCTGAGGCCCATAGCCCGGCTCATCATACTGGAAGCGCCTACGCCGAAGAGGTTGTTCACCGCGTTGAAGGCCAGAAGCACCGGGGAGGCCAGGGTGACGGCGGCATTCTGAATGGAGCTGTTGAGCAGGCTGACAAAGTAAGTATCTGCCAGAGAGTAAAGAACCATTACCAGGGAGGACATGACCATGGGGATGGCCATGGTGGCAATAGCACTGGGCAGGGGCCGGGTTTCAAAGAGTTCGATCTTCGCCTGGTCTTCCTGCATAATAGCGCCTCCTTGCAAAATTTTTTAAAATTTCTTCTGAATTGGAAATAAAATGACCCTGAGGAGCCGGAGGGTGAGTTCCCGGCGCTCCTCGGGTCATTTTTTGGCTTGGAGCTGATGGTGGGAATCGAACCCACAACCTTCTCATTACGAGTGAGATGCTCTACCATTGAGCCACATCAGCAAAACCGGGTTCGCAACATTAAAAATATACCATAGTTGAGGGCGTTCGTCAATCCTAAAAATGAAGGAGATGAGAAAGCACCCGCCGGACAGTCAAAAATTGTCCGGCGGGTGTTTCACTGTAAAAATTTGTTGCTAAAAAAGTCGCAGACTTTTGCACCACCTCAGTCCAGATCCTCGCCGTTGGAGGCGATGACTTTTTTGTACCAGTAGAAGCTGTCCTTGCGGTAGCGGTCATAGGTGCCATGGCCTTCATCGTCGGCGTCCACGTAAATGAAGCCATAGCGCTTCTTCATTTCGCCGGTGGAGACGCTGATAAGATCCAGGCAACCCCAAACTGTATAGCCAAAGAGGTCCACACCGTCGTCTATGGCCTTTCTCATTTCCTCGATATGGCGGCGGATATACGCAATGCGGTAGGGGTCGTGGATCTTGCCGTCCTCCAGGGTATCGCTGGCGCCCAGCCCGTTCTCGGTGATGATGACAGGGACATGATAACGGTCATACACTTTATTCAGGGTGTACCGCAGTCCCACTGGGTCAATGGGCCAGTCCCACTGAGTCAGTTCCAGATAGGGATTCTTCACCCCGCCCATGATGTTGCCGCTGGTTTTCTCCTCGAAGGGCTGGGTACTTTCGCAGATGCTCTGATAATAGGAAAAGCTGTAAAAGTCACAGACCCCTTCCCGAAGCTCCGCTTTTTCTGCCTCAGACAGAGAGAGGGAAACCTGGTTGCGTTCAAAATACCGCCAGGCGTAATAGGGGTATTCTCCCTTCAACATCACATCAGAGCACATGCAGTTGCGGACCAGGTCGTCCTGCTGCACCAGGAGAATATCGTCCGGGTGGCAGGTCCTGGGGTACAGGGTGATGTGGCAGATCATGGTGCCGAAGCGGAACTTCGGGGCGATCTTCCGGCCCACCGTCACCGCCCGGGCGCTGGCGATCAGCACATTGTTCAGGGCGTTCATCCGTAAGCCCAGATCGTCCCCATTAGTATCCCCAAAGCACACATCTTTCTCTGAGTATATACCGCCCTGTATCAGGTTACTCAGGGGCAGCATTAGATCGTTAACCTCGTTGAAAGGCAGCCAGTAGGTCACATAGTCCTTGTAGCGGTTAAAGATAGTTTCGCAGAAACGCACATACAGGTCGATGACCTTCTTGTTGGGCCAGCCGTGATACTTCTGCACGATAGCCAGGGGCATCTCGTTGTGGGAGATGGTTACCAAAGGCTCGATCCCATACTTTTTCAGCTCTTTCAGCAGATTTTCATAGAAAATAAGCCCTTCCTCATTGGGCGCTGGGTCGTCTGCGTTGGGAAAGATCCGCGCCCAGGAGATGGAAAACCGATAGACTTTGAAACCCATTTCGGCGAAAAGGGCCACATCCTCCTTGTAGCGATGGTAGTGATCCACCGCCGTCCGAGAGGGGAAGGAATATCTCTCATCCTGGGAAAGGCTTACCCGGCGGGGATTCTGGTGGGAGCCGCCTGTCATGATGTCGGAGACACTCAATCCTTTGCCGCCTTCCAGATAGGCACCCTCGCACTGGTTGGCGGCTGTGGCACCGCCCCAGAGAAAATTTTTTGGAAATTCTTTCATGTTGCTTCTCCTTTTTTGGGCTGTTCGTTAGTCCTCGAACTTCATCAGATGGAGCGCTGCCACCGATACCACCATGGCCGCAATAACGCCCGCCATGTAATAGACAAAGGTGGGGCCGAAGGCCAGCATGATGGTGCCAAAGGGAACGAAACCAAAGGAGTAGTATTCTACGGTGAACAGACCCATGATAGCGCCGCCTACGGCACCGCCGATCATGACGGCCCACAGCACCTTCTTGTACTTCAGCACCAGGCCGAACAGGACGGGCTCGGTCACGCCGATGAGGCCGGTGATGCCGGTAGACAGACCCATGGCTTTCACGTTCTTATTCTTGGCTTTGAAGTACACATACAAAGCGCAGGCGCCCATGGCCGCATTGGAGGCGGCTGTCATGGGATAGATGTAGTCGTAGCCCAAGGTGGACAGATTGATGACCGTAAAAGGGGAGAAGGCGACCTGCATACCAGTGGCCAGGATAAAGGGATAGACGGCCGAGATGATGGCGCCGCCCACCAGGCCGAACTTGTCGTAGAGCCACATCATGCCGTTGGCCACAAACTCGCCCAGGAAGCCGCCCAGAGGCGCCAGCACGGTAAAGCCCACCACAGCCGCAATCAGCAGCGAGAACAGCGGGGTCACGATAATGTCGATCATGCTGGGAACGATCTTCTTCAGGCCTTTCTCCACCCAGGACATGAAGTACACGCACAGGATGGCCGGAATCAGGGAGGAGGAATAGTTGGAGAAGGTAATGGGGATTAGCCCAAAGACTTGAATGGTCTGCCCGGCCATCCCTACTATGGTGGGATGGATCAACAGGGCACCCAGGGTAGCCGCCAGGTAGGGATTGCAGCCAAAGCGCTTACCGGCCGAGAAAGCGCACAGGATAGGCAGGAAATAGAATGCCGTATTGGCGCAGGTATAGAAGAAATTATAGGTGGCACTGGTCCCATCGATCCAACCGAACATCTGGGCTGAGTACAGAAGGCCTTGGGTCAGACCGCAGCCTACAATAGCAGGAATAAAGGGGGCAATGATGGAGGAGATGGTCTCCAGGAATAGATTGAGGATCCCCTTGAGCGACCAGTCTCGGGCCGGTTTGATGTCATCCAACTGCTCATCGATTGCTGCCTGCTTTTCCAGGCCGGTCTTTTTGCAGATGGCATCATAAGCGTCGGCCACTGTCTGCCCGATGATGACCTGGAGCTGGTCGCCCGCCCACTGGGTGCCCAAAACACCGGAAATATTGTTGAGATCATCCAGGTTTGCCAAGGCCCGGTCCTTCACATTGAAGCGTAGACGGGTCACACAGTGGGTCAGGTAGGAAATGTTGGCTTTGCCGCCAACTTTCTCAATGATGGCGTCTGCCAGGGCGGAATAATCTTTCTTTGCCATGTTGGTATTCTCCCTTCAATATGATTTGGAGCTTTATCTTCGCCGGAGCGCGCGTTCCCCGGGGAAAATACAAAAGAAAACCTCCCGACAAGAGAGCGTACAAGGTCCTTGTACACCCGTCCTGTGTGGGAGGTGATGCCCGCCTTACTGGCGGTGACAGTCCTCTTTGGCGCAGAGCCGGTTGATGTGGATCATCAGATAAAGCTGCTCCTCCGAGGAGCACTGGATGTGGAGGGTATCCTCCAGGTAGGCCTGTACGGCGGTCATGGTCTCGTAAATGTCGGGATAGTCGTCCTTCATGTGGGTGTAGAGCTCGTCTTCGCCGTCCCCTGTATAGAGGGCCCCCTCTCCCGCCCGTTTCATGAAGTATCGAAGGTGCATGGAGAAGCGGTAGCAGTCGTAGGAGGCACGGTCCAGGGTGAGGCCCTGATGATCTTCGATCATCAGGAGGACCTGCTGGAGCAGGTCCTCAAACTCGGTGGTGGCGGTCTCGGCGGAATATTGCTGGTAGTTGTTGATGAAGTGGAGAGCAATGCCGGTGGCCTCCTCTTTGGGAAGGAAGATCTTGAGCTCTTCCTTGAGCCGCCTGAGGGCGAAGGCGCCGATCTCAAATTCCTTCTCATAGAGATGCTCGATCTCATAGGCGAAGGGCATTTTCACGTGGATGTTTTTCCTTTGCCGTTCAATGGCAAACTGGATGTGGTCGGTGAGAGAGAAGGCAAAGTTGTTGGGGATGGGCTTGCCGGTGAGCTCCTGGGCGTAGCGGATGATCTCCTGGGAGATGCGGAAGAGCTCGTCGGGCATCTCGGCGATCATGCTTACCAGTTGAGGGTCCACGTTGTAGAAGGTGCCGTCCAGCCCCTCCAGATCCAACTTCCGGGGGAATTGGCCGAAGCCCACCCCCTTGCCATAGGCGATCATCTCCACACCGCTGCTGTCGAGACACAGGGCAAAGTTATTGTTCAGCTTCTTGATGGCCCGCAAAGCTCCACGCCCCCTCTCTCTTTTGGGACAAAAAAATTCCTCAGGGCATACCAGTACAGAGATATGTACCAAGGTGATGCCTCCCGAGGAGTGACAGTCCCTATTGATGAAAATATTGTATCAGCATTTTCATCATTTGTCTACTCGGCAATTTTCACAAGTTTTCTTTGCGGTTTTTGTGCAAAATCACGAGAACGCTCCGCGGACACAGGCGGACAGAAGGACGGTTTTCTGTCGTTCCGACAGTAAAAATCGTCCCTCTGTCCGCCTGAAAGGACCGTTCCCGTTAGGTTCCACGGAATCAGTCGATGATCTCAAAGCCCATGGCTTTCATTCGGGGGGCGAAAGCATCGCCGCTGTTCTCATTGAAGGCGTGGCTGATGACATGCTCGTAGGGGGTGTCCCCCTCGTACCAGGTACCGAAGCACTGGCT
>CAJUEU010000014.1:0-43569 GCA_910585735.1 uncultured Oscillospiraceae bacterium
GGGAGGCCCCCTCCGTCGATGTGCCGAAGCTGATCTACGAAGTCCGCAGGGTGGGAGCCAGTCTCAACCGAATCCTCATTATCGCCAACGCCAGGGGCCTGCTGGAAGTGCCGGAACTCCGCAGGGCGATGGAGCGGAACCGGGAGTTGGAGGTACGTATCGTGGACGCTTACACGAAGGACTGACGGCGAAAAGCACCGCACAGCCATAAGGCCATGCGGTGCGTACATAGCGGCAGATAATCTTTTCAGGGTTACAGTTTATGCGAGGGGAAAGACGACCGAAATATCGGTTCCCTCTCCGATCCTGCTGTGCAGACTGAGATCGGCGTGATGATACTGGGCGATATGCTTGACAATCGACAGCCCCAGCCCGGTGCCGCCGGAAGCCTTGGAGCGGCTTTTATCCACCCGGAAAAATCGCTCAAACACTCTTGCCTGATATTCCGGGGGAATACCGATCCCGGTGTCTTTCACGGAAACCGTTGTGCCGGTATCACCCGCTGAAACAGCAACCTCCACTCTGCCGCCATCTGTGTTGTATTTGATTGCATTGTCTATCCTGTTCTGGTATTATTCTGGTACAGAACAGTTTTATTCTCCTTAACAACGCAAAAAGATTGCAAGATTTAGCCAAAACGGCTATATCTTGCAATCTTTTTGGTCCGAGTGGCGAGACTTGAACTCACGGCCTCTTGACCCCCAGTCAAGCGCGCTACCAACTGCGCCACACCCGGATATTTTGTTATGCTCAAACGAGCTTTATTATATTAGCACACTTCTCCCCGTTTGGCAAGCCCCTTTTCAAAAATTTTTCCTCCCCTTGAAAAATTTTTCCCGCCGCACCCTTTACTGCCTACGGCATAGACTGAATCGGAAGACCAAATCTTCCTCCACTTTCATTCGGGAGGTAACTTATTATGCCTGAAAAGGTCATGCCTGGCCCCGTTTCCGATGCTTCCGGCATCTGCGAGGCCGTCTGTGTACACACTAAGAAGATCATGGATGCATGTCGTGACAAAGACTGCGTCGAGGATCTGCGGGTCTATCTCACCAAGAGCTCTCAGTGCGCCGTAGACCGGGCCAGCTGTGTCAAGGCCGGCTGCGCCGAGCTGCTCCATGTCTCCGCCAGCCTGGACCCCATCTGCTTCAACAAGGGCTTTTACACCGTGGACGTCCGCTACTTCTACCGAATCACCGCCGACGCCTTTGTAGGCGCTGCCCGGCCGGTGGAGGTCACCGGTCTGGCCGTCTTTGACAAGCGGGTGATCCTCTTCGGCGGTGAGGGCTGCTCCAAGTCCTTCACCTCTGAGAAGGAGCTGGACTGCACTGATCTCCAGACTCTTCCCGCTCCCAACCAGCCCGTTGCCGCCATTGAGGCGGTGGACCCCCTGGTCCTCAGCCTTAAGCTGGTGGAGCCCTGTGAGTGCAAGTGCTCCTGCGAGTGTGAGGTAAGCGAGGTCCCCGCCTGCATCGCTACCTGCTTTGGCAGTGATCTGGAGTTTGGCGGAGAAGGCAAGCGGCTCTATGTCTCTTTGGGCCAGTTCTCCCTCATCCGCCTGGAGCGGGATACCCAGCTTCTCATTCCCGTTTACGATTACTGCCTGCCCGAGAAGGAATGCACCTGCGACGGCGGCGACTGCGAGGAGGATCCCTGCGAGCTCTTCCGCCATGTAAAGTTCCCGGTGAATGAGTTCTTCCCCTCTTCCCGTCCCCGCCAGGACGGCGGCTCCTGTGGCTGCTGCCAGGCCTGATAGCACCAAAATGATAGTCCCCCGGAGGCTTTGACTCCGGGGGACTATTATCTACATTAAAGGCGCAAAAATCCGCAGCACCGCCCGGAAGAGAAGCCTGGGAAAGTAGTGGTCCCGGGCCTTTTCCAGCGTGATCTCCTCGCAAACATTCTGGGTCTCCAGAAAATCCTTCTTAATCTCCAGCACTGTAGGATCTCCGCACAGCCAGACCCCATCCTCAAAGTGGAGAAACATACTGCGGTAATCCAAATTCACCGATCCCACCGTACCAAAACGGTCATCCACCGCAAAGCTCTTGGAGTGGAGAAAGCCAGGAGTATATTCATAGATCCTGACCCCCGCCTCCAGAAGGGGCAGGTAATGGGCCCGGGTAAGCTCAAAGACCGTTTTCTTATCCGGGATATGAGGAGTCATCAGCCGCACATCCACCCCGGACATAGCCGCATTTCGCAACGCGGTGTTGATGCTGTCACTGATAATTAGATAAGGGGTCATGATATAAACATAGGTCTCCGCCTTGGCAATCAGGTTCAGGTAGACGGTCTCCCCCACCGGCTCGCCGTCCAGGGGAGAATCGGTATAGGGTTGGACCCAATATCCCGCACCCCCGGCAGCCTCTGGGGGCATGACTGCCGGACGGTAGGCATCATAGTTTTCCCGCCCTCCGCTGACATACTCCCACATGGAGAGGAACATGACAGTCATGGACCAGGCTCCCTCCCCTTTCAGGAGGATACCGCTGTCCTTCCAATGTCCGTAGTGGACCACCTCGTTGATATACTCGTCCGCCATATTGAATCCCCCGGTAAAGGCTGTGTGCCCATCCACAATGCAGAGCTTACGATGGTCCCGGTTGTTGAGCCGTACCGACAGAACCGGCACAAAGCGGTTGAATACCCGGCAGCGGATCCCCTTCTCCTCCAAAAGCTGTGGGTAATCTTTGGGCAGAGTGTAAAGACTCCCCACGTCATCGTAAATTACCCGCACATCCACCCCGGCCTTTGCTTTCTCCTCCAGGATCTCCAGCACTGAATCCCAGAATTTTCCCGGCGTAATGATAAAATATTCTAGAAAAATATATTTTTCCGCCCGGCGCAGCTCCTCCAGCATAGGGTGAAACACATGATCTCCCAGTGAAAAATATTGGGTAAAGGTGTTGGTATACAAGGGACAGTGGGCCACCTCCTCCAAATACCGCGACTGATTCACCGCATCCCGTCCAAAGGCCTCCAAGGTCTGAGCCTTTCGGTCCCGGTCCAGGGTATTTTTCATGTGCCGATCCATGGCCTCCATCTTGCGCCGGGTCTGCCTTGTCACCTGGCCGCCCCCGCAAATCAGGTAAAAGGAGCCCCCAAACAAGGGAAACAGCAGGATCACCGTGATCCAGGCGATCTTATAGCCCGGATCGTCCCGCCGGTTGATGATGACCAGCACCTCCACCACTGAGAGGATCACGCACAGCAGATAGAAGTAAATAAAATACTCGGAAAAGCGGAGGATCGCCACCCCCAAAAGGGCCAGCTGCAAAAGAAGCAGCAGAACTACCACCGCCGTTCGATGGAACAGCAGAGAAAACAGCTTTTTGATGTTCACAGGCTCCGCCTCCCTTCTTTTTCACATTCCCCGTCTGACATATCCCCCGATTCGGGCCGTTCCCTATTTAAGGACTACATTCTCTTTCCCGAAAAGTTCCTCCATCTCCTGAACCAGCATGGGATGAAGCTCTCCCAAAACCCCCAGCCGCTTCTTGGTGTCCTCACAGTACAAAACCACCATTTGACCGCCTGGGAACATGCTTACAGCTAACCGGGCCTTCCTGAGCCGGGGATCGGAAACGGTTGGGACACGTACATAGAGCTTCCCTCCCCCTTCCTTCTCCTGCCCGGCCTGCTCCTTCTCGTCCAGGGGACGAAGCTTGTCGCACATAACCTGAGGAGCCTTCTCATCCCGGACCGAAAGCCTGCCCTCAGCCAGCATAGCCGTCCCCTCCTTCAGGAAGGAGGCGCAGGTCTCCAGCACCCGGGAAAATACCAGCAGCTCCATAGCCCCGGTATCGTCCTCAAGAGTCACATAGGCCATCAGTGTGTTATTTTTCGTCGTCTTGGTCCGGGCCACATTCACCACGCCTACCAAGGTCACCCGCTGCCCGTCCCGATAGCTCTGAGGCCCCTCTTCCCGCTCAAAATCCCCCAAAATTTGACCGATGGGAGCGGCCCGCAGGCTCCGGGCCAGCTCCCGGTAATCGTCCATGGGATGCCCGGTCAAATAAAGCCCCGTGATCTCCTTTTCCTGGCGCATCAGCTCCCGGCGGGAAAACTCCGGGATATCCGGCAGCGGCACCTCAGGGGCGGCCGAAAAGCTCCCGTCCCCGCCAAAAAGGTCATACTGCCCCTCCACCGTGTCCCGCTTGGTCTTGGCGATGATGTCCATCACCTTCTCCTCCACCGCCATCAGCTGGCTGCGGCGGTGGCCAAAGCTGTCAAAGGCGCCGCATTTGATGAGGGAATCCACCACCCGCTTGTTGCAGTCAGCATCAAACATCCGCTGGCAAAAATCGGGCAAGGAAGTAAAATCCCCCCCAGACTCCCGCTCGTTCAGTACCTGGAAGGCAAAACCCCGGCCCACGCCCTTCACGGCGGCCAGACCAAAACGGATCCCTCCCTCGGCCACGGTAAAATCCGCCCCGGAGTGGTTCACATCAGGGGGCAACAGGGCAATGCCGCAGGACTTGCACTCGGCAATATACTCGGCTACCTTAGTGCTGGAGTCCAGCACCGAGGTCAAAAGAGCCGCCATATACTCCCGGGGATAGTGGTACTTGAACCAGGCGGTCTGGTAGGCTACGATCGCGTAGGCCAGAGAGTGCGCCTTATTGAATGCATACTCGGCAAAGGCATCGATCTCCCGGTAGATCTCCTGGGCCACCTGCTCGGTGATCCCGTTGGCCATACAGCCCACGATATTGCGGGAGGGATCTCCATGGATAAAGTATTCCCGCTCCTCCTCGATCTGCTTCCGCTTTTTTTTTGACATGGCCCGACGGACCATATCGGCCTGACCGATAGAATACCCCGCCAACTTGCGGAAGATCTCTATGACCTGTTCCTGATAGACGATACAACCATAGGTCACTGACAGGATGGGCTCCAGCATGGGATGAAGATAGGTCACTTTTTCGGGGTGCTGAGAACACTCCAAAAAACGGGGAATGGAGTCCATGGGCCCGGGGCGGTAGAGGGCGATGACGGCGCACAGATCCTCTACATTCTTGGGGCCCAAGCCCACACACACACCTGTCATACCCGCGGATTCCAGCTGAAAGACTCCGCTGGTCCTGCCGTCGGAAAGCATTTTGTAGACCTGCTTGTCCCCGTCCTCTACCTGGTCCAAGGCAAAGTCAGGGTTCTTCTTTTGGACCATTTTCACCGCATCGTCCAAAACAGTCAGGTTCCGAAGCCCCAAAAAGTCCATTTTGAGAAGCCCCAGCTCCTCCAGGGTCACCATGGTGTACTGGGTCACAGGCTGTCCGTCGTTGGTAGCCAAGGGCACATAGTCGGTGACTGGCAGCCGGGTAATGACCACGCCGGCGGCATGGGTAGACGCGTGACGGGGCATTCCCTCAATGGCGCGGGCAGTGTCGATGAGGACTTTTATTTCTTCGTCCTCCTGATACAGGTCCCGCAGCGACTTAGATACCTTCAGCGCCTCGTCCAAGGTGATGTGCAGGGCCATGGGCACCTGCTTGGCCACCTGGTCCACCCGGTCGTAGGCGATGCCCAACACCCGCCCCACGTCCCGAATAGCCCCCCGGGCCGCCATAGTACCAAAGGTAACGATCTGGGCCACATGGTCGGCGCCGTATTTTTGGCGCACGTAGTCGATGACCTCCTCACGGCGGCGGGGGCAGAAATCAATGTCGATATCGGGCATGGTGACCCGGGCAGGGTTCAAAAACCGCTCAAAAAATAGGCCGTACTTCATGGGGTCTACCTCAGTGATGGCCAGGCAGTAGGCCACCATACTCCCCGCCGCCGAACCCCGGCCCGGTCCCACAGGGATGTCGTTGCTCTTGGCATAGCCAATAAAGTCGGACACAATGAGGAAATAATCCACAAAGCCCATCTGGCGGATCATGTCCATCTCATATGTGAGCTGCTTCTCATACCCCTCCGGGTTCCCAGGATACCGCCGGGCAAACCCTTGGCGGCAGAGCTTCTCAAAGTAGGCGTCCGGGTCGCTCTCCCCCTCTGGCAGGTGGAATTCCGGCAGGTGGTACTTGCCGAACTCGAACTCCACATTGCACATATCGGCGATCTTCTGGGTATTCTCTATAGCCCCGGGATACTTGGAGAACAGGGCCTCCATCTCTTCGGTGGACTTGATATACATCTCGTCCTTCTCAAACTTCATCCGGTCCGGGTCAGCCTCGGTCTTGCCGGTCTGGATGCACATAAGGATGTCCTGCATTCGGGCATCCGACTTCTCAATATAGTGGGCGTCGTTGGTACACACCAGAGGGATGCCGGTCTCCTCGTGAAGCCGTAGCAGTCCAGCGTTCACCACCGGGTCTTCCTCCAGGCCGTGGTCCTGAAGTTCCAGGTAGTAGTTTCCCCGCCCAAAGAGGGCGTCCATCTCCAGGGCGTGCTCCCTGGCCCCGTCGTAGTCCCCATTCTTCAGCCGCCGGGGCAGCTCCCCCGCCAAACAGGCAGACAAGCAGATGAGCCCCCCGGCACGCTGGTACAGAAGATCCAGGTCGATCCGAGGCTTGATGTAAAAGCCCTCCGTATAAGACTGGCTCACCATGTGGGAGAGGTTGCGGTAGCCCTCCTCATTCTTACACAGGAGAATGAGGTGCCGGGCCTTGCTGTCCAGCTCGTGGACCCGGTCGAACCGGGTCCGGGGCGCCACATAGACCTCACAGCCGATGATGGGCTTGATCCCCTCGGCCTTGCAGGCCTTGTAGAAGTCGATGACCCCGTACATAGAGCCATGGTCGGTGATGGCCACGGCGTTCTGCCCCAGCTCCTTCACCCGCTTCACCAGCCTGGGGATGCGGCAGGCCCCGTCCAGCAGGGAATATTCCGTGTGGTTGTGCAAATGGACAAAGGACATGCCCTCGCCTCCTTGGTAAAATAGTCTTTTGCGGATGTATTACGTTCTTTTTATCCCGAGCACATCATGCTCAAAAAAATCTATCAAATCTGTCTCTTCCCATCGGTCCAGCAGTGCAAAAAGCAAATGGATAAAAAGCATGACCACAACTCCAAATACCACATATCCGGTATCGCCATCCTTCCTCGTGGATATGTATATCAGGGGTGGTGAAATTTCAAACAAAATAAAGGCCATGATACACAAAAATTTCCAAAATGATCTTCTTTCAAGAATTAGATGTGTTCCTTGATCTACAGGAAAAATCTCCAAGGTCGCATAACCAGACATACGGCTTCGTAGCTTCTTTTCAATTCCAAAAGATCCATTCGAATACTCATGAAACACCCATTCCTTACCCAAGGATTTGAATGGGTTTATGCTGTATGGCCCCATCGTTTCCCGAATCTTAGAGGCAACCTCTTCCCACGTCATGTTGCTGTTGTACTCTTTTTTCATACCCTCACTCCAAAATCTCCGGCTCACCGAAAAAGTCTATCAGTGCCTTCTCTGTTGCCACCGTCAACTCTTCATTGCCAGACGAGCCCCGCCCCAGATTTTCCAGGATAATGTGTGCCCCCATCGCCGCCATCCACAATGCGATAAGTCCTGGATTTTTTATAAGGACAGGCGCACCCACACATCCCCAAATCAGCGGATACCACAAAAATCGAAGCAATGGCCCATTGGAAAATCCTCCTTCAATCACGCTTCCCTCTTCAAAGGGCTTGATCTGCCCGTCAAAAATCCCACCGACACTTTTTTTCCAAGACCATCTGCTCCCCACGAAAAAGGATGCTCCTATGCCGCCGCTTCCCGCTGACACTGATGTACTTACGCCCCTACTCGTTCCCTTTTCCTCTGAGATCAGCTTTAAGCTCCACCTGTCCCCTTTGCGTACACTTCTCCACACTTCTTTTCTTTGGGTCGGTTCTCCATCCTCGCCATACCACTGGCCCAACTGCAAATTTGCCTTTGCGATCTCACTGTCTATTGTTTCCCAAAGCTTTTCCGGCGGCAGTTCTGAATAAAAACGCATTCGGGAACAGCGATAGGAAAATGGGATCGGCCGATCCACCCTTTCTTGTGAAAACTCCTCCAGAAGAGCCTCGCTCCTCGTCCAGTTTAACCAAACCGGTCTCAGGTAAAGGATGATCCCTCCCCCCAACAGGAGAGGCAGTGCCCAAACAGAATGTTCCGCCATTTCCTTAAGTCCAAACAGGAAAAACATTGGTCCTATAATAATTCGATTCCGTTTCCAAAACCCTCTCATCTCGTCATTTCACTCCCCCAGCTCGGCCAGCTTTTTCAGCCGGTAGTTGAAGGTGGATTTGGTGATGGAGGGCTCGCAGAGACCCCCCAACTCGGTGAGGGTCAGGTCTGGGTTCTCCAGCCGCAGCCGGGCGGCCTCGGAGAGCTTGGGAGGAAGCTCCTCCAGAGGCACCTTGGCAATGGCCCGGCGAATGATCTCCAGCTGCTCCTGGGCAGCGTCCACCGCCTTGTCCAGATTGTGGGCATCGCAATTCACCCGGCGGTTCACCCCGCCCCGAATGTCTTTCTCTGCCTTGGCATTCATCAGCTCCATGGCAGACAGAGATGCCCCCATGGCGGTGAGCAGGTCGGCAATGCTTTCGCTATTCTTGAAGTAGGCCATGTAGGTGCCTCCCCGCTGAGCCTCCTTGGGAGAAAAAGCGCTTTCAGACATCAGCGTCAGAAGCTCCCGGTTCACCGAGCGGTGGGAGGTGGTAAGCTCCAGATGATACCCCTTCTGAGGGTCGGTGACCGACCCTCCCGCCAGAAAGGCCCCCCGGAAGAAGGACACACGGCAGTGCTCCTCCTCCAGGATCCCAAAGTTGATGTGGTGGGCCACCGCTCCGCCGGGGTCATAGCCCAAATCGCTCCATAGCTGAGAAAGCTTGTCCAACGCAGTGATGGAAAACACCAGCTTCCCTCCCTGTCCCGGCTGGGGCAGCCGATCAAAGGCGAGATGAAAGGCTTTCTGGAAAAGCCCGGGGATCCGCTGGGCAAAATCCTCTGATTCTGTGACGATCTTTACCTCAGAGGAATCAAAGCGATTAGCGTAAAGGAGAATACCATAACACTCCGCTTGAGCGCAGCACTTTCGGCTGATAGGCTGCCGGCACAGCTCAGCCTTGGCCTGGCTGGAAAAGGACATTTGGCCTCCCCCTTTTTCAGAAAATTTTGGTGTCCGCCCGTTCCTCGTAGATCTCCATGACCACCTCGCCCAAGCGGTCGGCCGAGTGGCGGGCATAAATAGAAGTACCGGAGAGCATGGGCCGCTCCACCACTTCCACCCCCATGGCCTCGATCCTCTCCCGGTCCACAACGATAGGATCGGCATCCTCGGCCTTGTACCGCTGGACCATGGCCGGGTCCACCAAGGAAGAGTTGGCCACGCACAGGTCGATAAGCCCTGTTCCCGAGTGCTCCAGCAGGGCGGCCACATGGTCGGAGAGCGTCATTCCCTCGGTTTCCCCATCCTGGGTCATAATATTACCTACATACATTTTCAGTGCGTTGCTCTCACAGATAGCCTGGGCCACCCCATCCACCAACAGGTTGGGGATCACGCTGGTGTAAAGGCTCCCCGGTCCCAGCACAATAAGGTTGGCCTCTCGGATAGCTTCCAGGGCCGAGGGGGTAGCCATGGGATTTTCAGGCAGGAGCCGCACCTTTCGGATCCGGCAGTCCTGGGCCTTTTTGAAGTCGGCAATAAGGGATTCCCCCACCACTGCAGTCCCGTTTTCAAAAGTGGCTTCCAATTTCACATCGGCACTGGTCACCGGGAGCACCCGGCCTGAGATCGCCAGAACTTGGCTCATTTGAGCTACCGCCTCCTCAAAGGATCCGGTAACTCCGTTGAGGGCAGCCAGGATCAGGTTTCCAAAGGACTGGCCGGTGAGCCGGCCGGAATCCTTGGGAAAACGGTAGGCCAGCAACTCCTGCATCACGGGCTCAGCGTTGGCCAATGCCTCCATGCAGTGACGGATGTCTCCCGGCGGGGGCATCCCCAGGTCCTCCCGAAGGGCTCCTGAGCCGCCGCCGTCGTCGGCTACGGTGACAATAGCCGTAAGGTTTTTGGTGCGGCTTTTCAGGCCCCGGAGCATGGTGGAAAGGCCTGTCCCTCCGCCGATGGCCACCACCCTCGGCCCCCGCTCCCATCTGGAATTCCTCGTCATCTCCCTCACCTCGCCCTTGTCATATCCCTGTGAGTCTCAGAGGCCTCGTAGCCCTTCTGCCGGATGAATTCGGTCAGAGCCCGGGTCACCGCTACCGAGCGGTGCTGACCGCCGGTGCAGCCCACGGCGACCACCAGGGAGGCCTTGCCCTCCTCGGTGTACTGGGGCAGCAGAAAAGCCATGAGCTGCTCCAGGTAGGTCATGAATTCCCCACTTTGACGGTTGGAGAACACAAAGTCGTAGACCGGCTTCTCCAGCCCGGTGTGCTCCTTCAGCTCGGGCACATAAAAGGGGTTGGGAAGAAATCGCACATCAAAGACCAGATCGGCTTCGATGGGAATACCGTATTTAAAGCCGAAGGAGACCACATTGACGCTCATGGTCTTTCCCTCCGCGTCTCCCTGAAAGATCCGGGTGATCTCCCCCCTAAGCTTGGCGCTGCTGAGGTTGGTAGTATCCACGATGTACGAGGCCCGGGTCCGCACCGGGTCCAGCATAGTCCGCTCCCGGACGATGGTCTCGTCCAGCAGCTGACCACTCTGCCCCAGAGGATGGGCCCTTCTTGTCTCCTTATACCGCTTGACAATGGTCTCGGTGACCGCCTCTACAAACAGGATCTGATAGGCGCAGCCCATCCGCTCCAGCTCCTCCAAAGCGGCAAAAAGTCCCTCAAAGGTCTGGCCGCCCCGAATGTCGATGACCACCGCCGCCTTCTCATACTTGGCCTGGCCCGCCATACACAGCTCGGCAAAGCGGGGGATCAGGGCGGCAGGCATATTGTCCACCACGAAATAACCCAAGTCCTCCATGATGGATGCCACATTGCTTTTTCCCGCCCCGGACAGCCCGGAGATAATGGTCAATTCCATGCTTCTCCACTCCTTTTCCTTCGTGCTCCCCGTCCTCCGCTTTCCCTTTCAAAGGGAGGCGTCCCCATAGGGGGCGGAGGGGGCTTCCATTCCCAGCAGCTTGACCTCAGGCTCCAGCAAAATGCCGGTCCCCTCGTAGACCCGCTTCTTTACCTGGTCCATCAGCTCCAGAATGTCGGCACAGGCAGCGCCGCCCCGGTTGATAATAAACCCGGCGTGCTTCTCCGACACCTGGGCTCCGCCAACAGTGAGGCCTTTGCACCCACATTGGTCGATGAGGGCGGCGGCGTACACCGGCGTTCCATCAGGCAGCGGGGCGGGCCGTTTGAAGGTGGAGCCCGCCGAAGGGTATTCCAGGGGCTGCTTGTCCCTCCGCTGGGCGGCAAGCTCAGCCATTTTGGTCTTGATGGCGGCTGGGTCGCCGGGAGTCAGCTCCAGAGACGCTCCCAGGATCAGCCAGTTCGGATGATCTGAAAACAGACTGTGGCGGTATGAAAAACCGCATTTATCCGCCGGGATGGTCACTTTTTCTCCGTTATCGTTCAGGTAGGTCACGGCGCTCACCACTTGGGCCATTTCCCCGCCATAGGCGCCTGCGTTCATCAAAACGGCTCCTCCCAAGGAGCCAGGGATCCCCGAGGCAAACTCCAGGCCGCTGAGGCCCTTCTCTCCAGCAAAATGGGCCAGCCGGGAGAGCATGACCCCGCTTTCCGCCTGGATCTCCTTCTCCCCCAAGGACTCTATCCCGTCCAGACCTCCGGTTTTCACGATCAGTCCGTCATAGCCCTTATCTGATACCAGAAGATCAGAGCCGTTTCCCAGAAAGAAGGGTTGGACACACTGGGTACGGGCCGCCCGCACCGCCAGCTCAGCCTCGTTCCCATCCTTGGGCAACGCCATCAGGGCGGCAGAGCCGCCCACGCGGAAGGATGTATGGCGGTCCATAGGCTCATTTTTCCGCAGCTCCAGCCCCGGACAGGCCGCCTTCAATGCCATCTCCAGCATCCTAAGCTCCAATGTATTCAATCTGCGCTCCCTCCTTCCTGTCAGTGTATGCGGTTTACAGCGTTTTCTTGTATGCTTCCGCCCCGTCCAAGAGCTCCCCGGCGGAAGCCAAGGAGGCCTCGGTAATGTGATCTCCCGAGGTGAGACGGGCCAACTCGGCTCGACGCCGCTCTACGCTCAAGGCTTCTACCGCCGTATAGGTCCGCCCGTCCTTTTCCCCTTTCTCTACCGAGAAGTGAACGTCAGCCATAGCGGCGATCTGAGGCAGGTGGGTAACACAAAGCACCTGCTTGCGCCGGGCCACCTCAGAGAGCTTCTGGGCCACCTTCTGGGCTGCCCGGCCGGAAACGCCGGTGTCCACCTCGTCAAAGACCAGGGTGCCTACCTCGTCTCCCTCGGCCAACACATTTTTGAGACAGAGCATGATCCGGGCCAGCTCGCCCCCTGAGGCGATCTTCTGAATGGGCTTCAGCGCCTCCCCCACGTTGGCCGACATGAGAAAGCGAACAGAATCCATTCCATCACTATTCAGGCCATTTTCATTGTCAACTTCAGCAAATTCCACCTGAAAACGCACCTTTGGCATGTCTAACTGGGCCAACTCCTCCTGGATACGGAGGGCCAGGGCCTCCCCGGCTGTTTTCCGTTCCCCCGAGAGCTTGACCGCCAAGGCTTTTGCCTCCTTGAGGGCGGCGGTCCGCTGAGTCTCCAGATGCGCCAGGGCTTCGTCGGAAAACTGGATCTCATCCCGCTCATTTTGGCATTTTTGTAAAAATTCCAGCATTTTTTCCACGGAATCGCCGTATTTTTTCTTCAAACGGTACAGCTGGTCCAGCCGGGACTCAATGCGGTCCAGCTCTCCGGGGTCGGAATCCAGGTCCCCCTGAAGATCCCGGGCAGTCTCAGCCAGGTCCTGAAGCTGGAACCTATTCTCTTCCAGCCGTTCCCGCAGCTCGTCCAGAGCAGAGCTCACGCCGGAGAGCCGCTCCAGCGCATGGCAAGCGTCCGATAAAAGCCCCTCTGCCCCGGGGGTATCCTCGTCCCCGGAGAGAGCATAGCGCACGGCGGCCATCCCCTGGGCCAGATTCTCGGCGTTTCGGAGCAAATCCCTGCGCCCCAGGGCCTCCTCCTCTTCCCCAGCCACCAAATTCGCATTTTCCAGTTCCAGGATCTGGAAGTTCAAAACATCCAATTTTCGGGCTTTTTCCCCCTCATCCAGGGCAAAAGCCTTGATTTTTGCCTCAATTTCACACAGCCGGTTGTACGCTTCCCGGTACTTTTCGGCGAAATTTCCTGTTTTTCCAAAATTTTCCAAATACTCCAGATGACACCCCTCATCCAGGAGCTGCTGCCCGTCCTGTTGGCCGTGGATATTCAGCAATTGACGGCCCAGATTTTTGAGCTGGGCTACGGTGACAGGCCGGCCATTGACCCGACAGAGGTTTTTCCCGTCGGGCAGGATCTCCCGCTGGAGCAGAAGCTCTCCGTTCTCATCGGGAGATAAGCTGTTATCCCTGAGCCAGGGCAGGTCTCTCACCCCGGTGAAGGTGCCGGTGACCAGGGCCGAGGGAGCTCCCGTACGGATGAGCTCCCGGCTGGTGCGTTCCCCGGTGACCGCGCTGAGGGAATCCACCACAATGGATTTTCCCGCGCCGGTCTCACCGGTGAGGGCATTGAACCCCGGGCCAAAAAGGATGTCGGCCGACTGGATGACGGCAATATTTTCGATATGGAGAAGGGAGAGCATAAAAGATCACTCCTTTGTAGGGGAATGAAAGGCTGAAGGATGAAAGCTTTCGAACAACTGGGACGGGTACTTTGCGGAGCGAAGCACCCCATCAGGTCAGAAGCGTATGGGCCTCGTCGCAGAATGCCTGGGCGGCGGCGTTTGTCCGCATAATCAAAATGACCGTATCGTCCCCCGCCAGAGTGCCCACCACGTCGGGCAGGTCCATGCCGTCCAGGGCCGCGGCGGCGGCGTTGGCTAGACCAGGGAGGGTCTTCAGCACCACGATGTTCTGGGCCAGGTCAAAGGAAGTAACGCTCTCCCGGAAAATCGTACGCAGCCGCCCCGCTACCCCCGGGTCGGCCCGGTGCTGGACCGTAGTATACTTGTAGACCCCGGTGGAGGACAGCTCTTTCACCAGACGAAGCTGCTTGATGTCCCGGGAGATAGTCGCCTGCGTGGCGTCAATGCCAGTAGCCTTCAGGGCCTCCAGCAATTGCTCCTGGGTCTCGATCTCCTTCTGGGCGATGATAGCCAGTATGGCTTGCTGACGCTCACTTTTCATCGTGGTGTCCTCCCTGTGAGTTTTTCGTTGATAATGCTGTAAAAGCTCCGATCGGTAAGCCGAATGAGCCGTACCTTGTGCCGGGACTTCCTTAACTCCACCCGGTCTCCCTGCTTCAGGTGGAAGGCCTTGCCCCCGTCCACCGACAGATAGACCGCTTTTCTGGAGCGTTCGTCGGGCAGAACGGTCACCGTCCTGCTGCCATCCAGCACCATGGACCGGGCGTATAGGGCGTGGGGACAGATGGGGGTAACGGTGATATTTTCGGCGGTGGGCTCCACGATAGGTCCTCCCGCCGACATGGAGTAAGCCGTGGAGCCTGTGGGCGTACCAATGACCACACCATCTCCGGGAAAGCTGCTCATAAGGATGCCATCAGCCAGTACCTCCAGGTCGATGACCCGGGCCACCGCTCCTTTGGTAAGCACGGCGTCATTGAGCGCGGTATCCCGAAACACCACCTTTCCCTCCCGGCGGACTGCCACATCCAGCAGCATCCGCTTTTCCACCTTGTAATCTCCCTTGGGGAGCCGGGCAAGAAGGGAAAGGCCACCAGGCTCCAGCTCAGCCATAAAACCCATACTGCCCAGGTTTACCCCCAGCACCGGGATACCACCGTGGGCCAGGGCATCCTTGGCGGCGTGGAGAATGGTGCCGTCCCCGCCGAAGCAAATAAGCAGGTCTGCTCCCCGGAAGGCTTCCTGGGCGGAAAGGAGCTTCATATCCCTGGGAAACTCCATCCGATCCTCCCCGCCAAAAGGAAGCGTGAGGGCGGTGTCGCATCCAGCCTCAGCCAGCACGCTTTGGGCGGTGCGGACGGCGGTGAAGTCCTTATCCAGATAGGGGTTAGGGCTGAGGACGATCTTCATAGGCGTTGGCTCCTTTTAGGATAGTCAAGTGTCCAGCGTGGCGTGGGAATCGGCAACCAGTTGGGGAAGGTCGGGGACAAAATCATGATTTTCGCCGGCGGAGAGCCAGCCCAAGTATTCGATGTTGCCCTCGGGGCCCCGGATGGGGGAAAAGGTAAAACCCAGAAGGGAAAACCCGGCGGCCTTCACATGGTCCAGGAAGTGCTCCAGCACCTCCAGGTGGACTCCCCTGTCCCGGACCACCCCCTTCTTCCCTACCTTGTCCTTCCCCGCCTCGAACTGGGGCTTGATGAGGCACACCCCCTGGCCGCCCTCCTTCATGAGGGCCCGTACCGGGGGCAAGATCAGATTCAAAGAAATGAAGGACACGTCCACGCTGAAAAAATCCAGCTCGTCGGGGATCTCGGCACGGGTGAGATACCGGGCGTTGGTCCGCTCCAGTACGGTCACTCGCTCATCGCTCCGCAGCTTCCAGGCCAGCTGGCCGTACCCCACATCCACGGCATAGACCTTTCCGGCCCCATTTTGAAGCATGCAATCGGTAAAGCCACCGGTGGAGGCCCCGATGTCGGCGCAGACCTTCCCCTGCAGTTCTATGGGCCAGAGGGCCATGGCCTTCTCCAGCTTCAGGCCCCCACGGCTTACATAGCGGAGCCCTTCTCCCCGGACTTCAATAGAGGCTTCCGAATCGGTAGGAGAACCTGCCTTATCCACCTTCTGCCCCTTCACATAGACCTGCCCCGCCATAATGAGGGCCTGGGCTTTCTGCCGGGACTCCGCAAGGCCCTGCTCAACAAGAAGGACATCCAGCCGCTTTTTCATGGCGGATCACCTCCTTTACCTTGCTTACAACACCCTCGGCATCCAGGTCATAAAGCTTCCGAAGCTGGGCCACCGTGCCCTGCGGGGGCACTTTATCTCCCAAGTTCCGCAGCATCATATTGCCTGCCACGCCGGACTGGGCCATCCGGGCGGCCACCCGGGCCCCCACACAGTTGGCAGCCATAGCCTCCTCAAAAAAGCAAAGCCGCCCGGTTTTTGCTATCGAAGCCAAAATTTCTTTGGTCGGAACAGGTGTAATGGTATTTAACTTGACGATTTCCGCAGAGATATGGTCCTCTTCCAGTCTTTCGGCGGCCTCCAAAAGGGCGTTGATCTGGACACCGTACCCCACCAAAGTCACATCGCTGCCCTCCCGGAGCAGGGCAGCGGACTGTCCATCCCAGGGCTTCTGATAGCCCCCTTCACCACCCCTGGGATAACGAATCGCCACAGGGCCTTTCATTTGGCGTATGGAAATGTCCAGCATTTGCCTTAGTTCCCCGTAGTTTGACGGACACAGAACAGTCATACCGGGGATGGTATCCAGAAAGCCCACGTCAAAGACACCATGGTGGGTCTCCCCATCCTCCCCCACAAGACCCGCCCGGTCCACACAAAACACCACATGAAGGTTTTGGAGGGCCACATCGTGGATGAGCATATCATAGGAGCGCTGGAGGAAGGTGGAGTAGACCGCAAACACCGGGACCATACCCTGTTTTGCCATACCGGCGCACATGGTGACAGCGTGGCCCTCCGCAATTCCCACATCAAAAAAACGCTCTGGAAACTTTTTGGCAAATCCGTCAAGGCCGGTGCCCGGCTGCATGGCGGCGGTGACGGCACAGATACGCTCATCCTTCTCCGCCAGCTCGCAAAGGCTGTCCCCAAAAGCTTTGGAGAAGTTCATACCTCCAGGCGAAAGCGCCTTCCCGGTCGAGGGGTCAAAGGGACCCACCCCATGAAAGCGGTCAGGCTCAGCCTCAGCAGGAGCATACCCCTTTCCCTTCACGGTGCGGACATGGAGAAGCACCGGCCCCTCCAGCTCTTTGGCGTATTTCATCAGCCGGGTCAGGCCCTTCACGTCATGGCCGTCCACCGGGCCCAGGTAGGTGAAGCCCATATCCTCAAAGAGAGAGCAGGGCAAAAGGGTCTCCTTGATGGCGGTCTTCACCTGGTGGGTCACCCGGTAAAGCCCACGCCCCAGCGAAAAGGACTGCATCACCTTGCGGTAGCCCTTCTTAAAGCTAAGATACTGGGGCTTGAGCCGCTGGCGGGCAAGGTGCTCAGCGACACCGCCTACGCTTTGGGTAATGGACATGCCGTTGTCGTTGAGGATGACCAGCAGGGGCTCCCCGCTGTCCCCGGCGTCTGAAAGCCCCTCATAAGCCAGACCGCCGGTGAGCGCCCCGTCTCCCAGAAGGGCTATCACATGGTGATCCTTACGCTGAAGGGTGCGGGCCCTGGCCATGCCCACCGCTACTGAAACGGCGTTGGAGGCGTGGCCCGCCACAAAGGCGTCGCAGACGCTCTCCGACGGCTTGGGATAGCCGGAGATCCCCCCAAAGGTGCGAAGCTCCTCCATGGCGGCATCCCGGCCAGTGAGAAGCTTATGGCAGTAGCATTGATGGCCTACGTCGAAGACAATGCGGTCCCTCTGAGGGTTAAATACCCGGTGAAGAGCCACGGTAAGCTCCACCGCCCCCAGATTGGAAGCCAAGTGGCCTCCCCGCCGGGCGGTAAGCTCCACCAAACGCCCCCGAAGGGAGGCACAGAGGGCCTCCGCCTCAGCGTCGGTAATGAGATGCAGATTTTCAGGGATAGAAAGCAAGGGAGAATGCCCCCTTTCATTTATAAGGCTTCCCCATTTATGGGGAAGCTGTCAGCAGCGCGGCCACAGGCCGTCTGCTGACTGATGAGGTTATTTGAATATGAACCCCTCATCCGGCATTTACTTCGCAAATGCCACCTTCCCCGTAAACGGGGAAGGCTTTATACGGTGACCAGCCACGCGCCGCCCCAGCCCACGGCCACCCCCAAAAGAGCTCCCATGAGTACCTGGAGAGGTGTATGGCCCACAAGCTCTTTTAGCGCTTTTTCAAATTCCACAGGCCTGCCCTCGCCCCAATGCTCCATGATATAATTGAGGACCACGGCCTGCTTGCCGGTCTCCCGGCGGACGTTGGCGGCGTCGTACATCACCACCACCGCCATAACGACCGCAATGGCAAAAAGAGGGGAAAAGAAATCATAGATATAACCCACCGAGGCGGCGCAAGCGCAGACGGCGGCTGAGTGGGAGGAGGGCATACCTCCGCTGGAAAGAATATGTCTCCAGTCCCAACGGCCCTCTACCACCCTCGTCACGAAAAGTTTGATGAGCTGGGCCGAGGCCCAGGCGATAATGGCTAAATTCAGGATCAGGTTGCCTGTGAGGAAATCCACCACATTTTTCATGGTGTCCTCAGCTTTCTCTGGCAACCATGGCGTCGGCCAGCTCCTGAAGAAAGGAGACATCCCCCTGCCAGGTCACCCGGCCCAGGGCCTCTTTGGCATGGCGGGTGTACTTCTCCACCAGCTTCTCACACTCCTCCACCCCCAGAAGGGACGCAAAGGTACTCTTCCGCTGGGCGGCGTCTGAGCCCACGGGCTTGCCCAGCTCTTCGGCGGTGGAGATCACATCCAGAATGTCATCCCGGATCTGGAAGGCCAGGCCCAGGTCGGTGGCGTAGTCCCGAGCCACAGCCAGACGCCGCTCCTCCTCGGGGCCCTCTCCCCCGGCGGCGGTAACTCCCATGGTGCAGGCCGCCCGGAGCAGGGCCCCGGTCTTAGTGTCGTTGATGGCGGTGAGTTCCTGGACTGTATGGAGCTTTCCGTCCTCCAGGGTGTCCCGGTACTGGCCCAGGCACATGCCCGAGGGGCCGGCGGCATCGGCCAGCAGCTTGCCCGCCCGGGCCCGGACCACAGCGTCCAGCGGCGCGCTCAGCACCACCTGAAAGGCGGCGGCCTGAAGAGCGTCCCCGGCCAGCACGGCCACGGTCTCCCCATAAACTTTATGGTTGGTGGGCTTTCCCCGGCGCAGGTCACTGTTGTCCATGCAGGGCAGATCGTCGTGGATCAGGGAATAGGTATGGAGCAGCTCCACGCCGCAGCCCAGCTCCAGAGCAGCCTCGGGCCGTCCGCCGCCGGCAGCGCAAAAGGCCATGGCCAGCACGGGACGGAGCCGTTTTCCGCCTCCCAAAAGGCTGTATCGAATCGCCTCGTGGAGCCCCTGCCCGGAAAAGATCCGGCTCAAGCGCTCCTCGATCATAGCCTTGTAAGCATCGTAGGTTTCCCGGTAGCTCATACTTCCATCTCCTCCATTTCTTCCATGACGGGCGCTCCCCCGGGCCCAGGCAGAAGCTTGCGCACCTTCTGCTCGGCCTTGTCCAGCGCCTCCGAGCATTGCTTCATAAGCCCAGCCCCCTCTTCAAAAAGGGCGAGGGCCTTCTCCAGGGGCAGGTCGCCCCCCTCCAACTGAGACACGATGGTCTCCAGACGGGCCATGGCTTCCTCAAATGTGGGCTGCTTTTTTGCCGGCATTGCGGTCACTCCTTTACACGACATTGAATGGTCCCGTCCGAGACCTGGAGCTCCAGGTCCTCGCCGGGGGACACGTCCTTGGTTGATTTCACGATACCGCCCGCCCCTCTGGGGATGGCGTAGCCCCGCCCCAGCACCTTCAGAGGGCTGAGCGCGTCCAAAGTGGAGGCGTACCGGGCCAACCGATTTTTGTCCTCCCCGAGCTTACGGACAGCCTCCCGGGTCAGATCCTCCCGGCAGCGGTCCAGCAGTAGCCGGCGGTCGTTCACCCAGGTCATGGGATCCCGGAGCAGCCGGCTCCGCCCCGCCCGCTCCAGCACAGCACGGGCACCCGAGAGCCGGTTCTCCACCGCCCGGACCATCCGGCGGCTCAACTGGGACAAGCGGGCATACTGCTCGTTCTGGTCTGGTACCGCCAGCTCGGCCCCGTTGGAGGGGGTGGCGGCCCGAAGGTCGGCCACATAATCGGCGATGGTCACATCGGGCTCATGTCCCACCGCCGAAATGACAGGGATGCGGGAATCGTAGATGGCCTGGGCCACCCTCTCGTCATTAAAGCACCACAGGTCCTCCATGGAGCCGCCACCCCGGCCTGTGATAATAAGGTCGGCCAGGTCATGTTGGTCCACCCAGGCGATGGCCCCGGCAATCTCGGGGGGCGCCTCGGCTCCCTGGACCCGGCAGGGCACCACGAACACCTCCGCCATGGGCCAGCGGGCCCCCAAAATACGGATCATATCCCGCACCGCCGCCCCCGCGGGGGAGGTGACCAGGGCGATCCGCTTGGGGAACCGGGGGATAGGCTTTTTGTGATCCGGGTCGAAAAGGCCTTGGGCCGCCAGCCGTGCCTTCAGCTCCTCAAAGGCGGCGTGGAGGTCCCCCACCCCGTCGGCCTGGAGAGCCGAGACATAGAGCTGGTACTGGCCGTCCCGGGGGTATGCGGTCACACGGCCAAAGGCCACCACCTTCATACCGTTCTGAGGACGAAAACGGAGGGTGGCGGCCTCCCGGCGAAACATGACGCAACGGAGGCTCCCCCCCTCGTCCTTCAGGGAGAAGTAGTGGTGGCCAGAGGGATAGGCTTTGTAATTGGATATCTCCCCCCGGACAAAAAGAGCGCCCAGAGTAACATCGGCGTCCAATAGGTCGCGGATGTGCTCATTGACCTGGGTCACCGAACAGACAGAATATTTCATCTGGCGGCCTCCTTTTTTTGTTCAGGAGTGGAACAGAGCGCCGTTCAATCCTGGGAGAGCTGTTCGGCGTCCTTGTCGTCAGCCCAGAGCTTCTGGGCCAGCTCCTCAATGAGTTGGTGGGCGGATTCCTTGACGGCGTTTTTCACCGCCAGCTTCACCACCAGGTAGAGTCCGGCGAAAAAGAGCAGGAGCGCTGCAAGGACGATGAGCCAATTCACGAAGATGGTCATAGTTTATTCCTCCTTATCATTTGACCACAGGCGGTGACACAAAACAGCCACACCCATGGCATTGTCGGTTGAATATTGAGGCAGAGCGAAAAGGACCTGGCAGCGCTCGCTGAGGACCTGCCGCAGACGGGAATTGGAGGCCACACCTCCCGAACAGAGCAGAGGCAGTCCAGGGAAACGGTCCCGGGCTGCCGCCGTGGCCTCCCAGACTGCCTGGGTCATGGTGCCGATGGTGAAGGCGGCGATGGCGGCGGGCTCCTCCCCCCGCTCCGCCAGGGCCTTTACCTGGTTCTCCACCCCGGAGAGGGAGAACTCCAGGCCGTTGAGCTTCCGCTTTAAGGGCTTAGGCCAGCTTTGGCACTGGTGGGACAGGTCGTCCAAAGCCTTCCCCGCGGGAAAGCGAAGTCCCAGCATAACGCCGGCCCGGTCAATGAGCTGCCCCGCCGAAATGTCGGTGGTGCCGCCGATCCGCTCCGCCTTTACATTGGCCCCGTCAGGCTCCACATGAAGAAGCTCGGTGGTCCCCCCCGACAGGTGCCAGGCCAGGAAAGGAGAATCCAACAGGTCCATCCGCCCCGCCGACCAGGCTGCGGCGGCCAGATGCCCCTGCTGGTGAGAAACCTCGTAAAAGGGGACCTTCAGGGCAGCGGCCAAACTTCTCCCCAAGCTCTCCCCCGCCAAAAAGCAAGGCATATAGGAGCCTTCCACCGCCCGGGGACGAGTGGAAGCCGCCACAGCGGAAGCTTCCCCCAGGCCCTGGCTTCGGAGCTCCTCCATCCGTCCGGGCAGGGCTTTTACGTGCTGAAAAAGGGCCTCCGACTGGCGCAGCCCCCGCTCCCCCGGCTTCACCTCCAGGAGCTTTCCGGCATTGACCCCATTCCATCCGTCAAAAAAAGCCGCCGAGGTGGTATAATTGCTTGTGTCCAGTCCCAGTGCCGTCATGGCTGGACCGGCTCCTCCGAAGAAACCTCCTTGGGCTGGGGCTCCGGGTCAAAGGGATCCTCCTCCAACACAGGGACTTCCTCCTGGGGCAGGGGTTCGGAGCGGACAAAGGAGCCCAGGATTCCATTGACAAAGGCCGCCAGCTCAGGCTCCTCATAGTGCTTGGTCAGCTCCACCGCATCGTTGATAGCGGCGGCGTTGGGCACGTCACGCATATAGAGGATCTCATACATGCACACCCGAAGGATGGCCACCACCGTCCGGGGCAAACGGGAAAAATTCCAGCCAATGGAATACTTGCCGATATACTGGTCCAGCTCCAGCCGGTACTGGTACACCCCACGGACCAGTGCCTCTATGTAGTGGCGCTGCTCCCGGTTGGGGAACTGGGCGTACAGGGGCTCCTCCTGTCCGATCTGCTCAAACAGAGAGCGCTGCAGAGCCTTCTCCAGCAGCTCATCCGCCGAAATATCAAAAAAACTCAGCTCGAACACCAAATGGACAGCCAACTCTCTGGCATTGCTTCTTGTCATGGTGGTTCCTCCCACGGACCTACGGGTCCATTTTTGTATATTCATCATTATACACGCTTTTATGCAAAAAGAAAACCCCCAATCGTCCGGGAACGCAAAAAAATCCCCAGCAAAAAAGGGCGGAAAAAGAGCCGTTACGGTATGGTCGCTCCCACAAGCCAGACCTTGCCAGGAAATGACGGCCATGCTATAATTGAGCAGAACATGAGCATCAGATGTTTTTGTGGCAAAGGAGGAACATATGGACCTTGAATTAAGGACAGAACGACTTGTGATACAACCGTTTCGCGATTCCTTTCTGGCGGAATACTACAGGGAGTTCACAGATGACATTACAAAATACCAATATCCGGATGCTTTCCCGAATATGGAGGCAGCAAAAGGTCTGGTATCTGAATTTGTCTCCGAGATGGAGCAGGGCAATATGCTTGAGTTGGTCATTCTTACCCGAAGCGGTGAATTTATCGGCAGCATGGAGGCCTTTGGCATCAGGGAGAAAACTCCAGAGATCGGTCTTTGGCTGAAAAGCTCCGCCCAAGGGAAAGGGTATGGTTATGAAGCCCTGAAGGGTCTGCTGACCTACCTGAGCGCCCACGGAGCCTATCAGCATTACCTTTATGAGGTTGATGTTCGAAACCTTCCCAGCATCCGTTTAGTGGAAAAATTCCATTTTGAAAAAGGCGGCTGTGAGGATATTGTCACAGAATCCGGGAAAAAGCTACGGCTGCAAACGTACCGTATTTTCGTTTGACCGCAAAAAGCCTCGGCGCATTCACGCCGAGGCTTTTCATGTTCCTGATTCAGCGGGCCTTCTTGGGCTGGTCAAAGGTGACCCCGGTGACGTGGACGTTCACGGTCTCCACCGAGAGGCCGCTGGTGCTTTCAATGGCATTTGCCACCGCATCCTGCACCGCCCGGGCAGCCTTCTGCACCGAAGAGCCGTAGCGGACCAGCACCGAGATCTCCACGGTGACCCGCTCCTCGTTCACAGCGACCCGAACTCCCTTGCTCAGATTCTTCCGTCCAGCCAGGAGTTCGGCAATATCGCTGCCCAGGTTGGCAGGCAGACCGCCCACCCCCTCGACCTCCAGGGCCGCGGCGGCAGCCGTCACCGCCAGCACATCCTCTGAAATGTGTATACTGCCCAGCTCGTCAGGGCAGGAGATGTAATCTTTTCCGTCCGCCATAGCTTCACGCATCCTTTCCTTGGGTTTCCTTGAATCGGTATCTCCATTTTACCACAAAAAAAGGAAATTACAACAAAAAATTTGAAAAATGCGGAAGGACCTCAGTCCACGGCCTCAATAATAGTCACCTGACTCAGGGGGACCCCGGTCTCGGCGGTGACGATCTCAGCGATTTTGGCCACGTCGGCGTCTCCGATGCCGTTCTCAGTGGCCGAGACCACCACCGACACTCCGCCCTCGCTGATAAAGGTGACACAGTCGGTGTAGCCCTTGGCAATGACCAGGTTTTCGATCTGAGCCTCAGAGACCGCCGAGGCAGCGAGAGCCTCGATGGCGGCGCCGGCATCCAGCTTGGCCGACTCCTCAGCCGCCTCGCTCCCTACGGTCTCCCGCAGGATCCCAAGGGCGCTGTCCCGGGCCTGCTGCCGGTTGAGCCGGGCCGATGCGAAGTAGCCTGTGGAGGTCTTGGCCGCCGGGCTCTCCGCGGGATCAGGGCTGGCCGACGGGTCCGGGGAGGCCGCGGGCTGACCGCCCAGCAGGGGATCTCCCGTGGGCGTGGCGCCCACCAGAGTGGCCTGGCCCAAGAGTTTACCCGCGTCCTCGTTCTCCTTGCCGTAGGACCAGTTGAGATAGACCGCCACGCAGACAAAGAGGACGATGGCGGCCACCACCGCATTTCGCTTCCAGAGTTTCATACCGTTTTTCCTCACTTTCCCTTACATACTGATATTTTATCCGCTCCCAGCCCGGTCAGGGCAGAAACAGCTTGGGTCAGGGCCAGCTTTACCGACGGGTCGCCGGCCCCCTGAGCCACCACCAGAGCCCCCAGATAGCTGGGTCCCATCTCCTGAACGGTGACCGGCTCCTGAATACCGCCCCCCCGAGAGGCCAGCACCGGGGCGGTCTCCCGGGTGGTTTCAGTAGCGCTCCCCTCCTGAGCCAAGACCTGTTTGGGCCCCTCCTTCAGCGTGAGGATCACATAGACTTCCCCCGCCCCTTCCACCTGGGAGAGAGTACGCTTTAGCTTTTCCTCCAAAGCCTCCCGGGAAAACTGACTTACACTCTCCTGGGTCAGAATGGCGTTGGTCTTCCCCTCCTCCTTCTCCCCCGAGGGAAAGAGCAGGAGCAGGACCCCCACCAGCAGCACCAAAAGCACGTATTTATATTTCCCAAACAGCTCCAAAGCCTTTCGGCTCCATACAGTCCCCTTCATGGCTCCTCCTCCCGGAATATCTGACGCTGAGGCGGGATGTCCAATTCCCGGGCGATAGCTTGGCTCAGCGCCTCCCTTTCCTGCTTGCTCCAGACACCCACGATCTCTACGCTCCGGGGTACCGGCCATCCCGAGGGGTCTTCCCCCACGACCACCCGAACGGTGCAGGATACCCCAAGCTCCCGGCCTTTGTCCACAATATATGCGCTTGTCTTTTCCGCTATGAGTGCCTTTATCATTTCTTCTCCCACATCCGAAGCGCTCTCTTCCCACGTCCCCTGATCCGGGACCAAGGCGGCCAGATCCTGAGGGTCCAGGGCAGCCACCGGGCGAATTGCCGCCAGCAGCAGCACCAGCCCTCCCAGCAAGGTCCCTACTTTTTTTATGGTCCCTTCCGGGGTGAGGGACTGGGCCAAAGCCACCGCTAAAGCGGCTCCCACCACCCCCAAAAGCCACTCTCTGAGAAAGGTCATTCCTTTTCCTCCCTTGTTCCCCTTAGGTCCCGACGGCCTGAAGGGAAGTGATAAGGGCCACGTAGAGGATAAGCCCACCCCCCGCCACAGCTCCCAGAAGCAGAGCGAAGGCCGAACCCATAGCATCCAACAGCCCGGCTACCGGGCCCGCGGTCAGGGTGTCCGCTAAGGCGGCGGTGAGCTTGTAGATCAGATAGTGGCACCCCAGCCGCAAAAAGGGAAGCAGACAGATACACAGTACCGCCAGCAGTCCCGCCACGCCTACGGTACTTTTCAGCACTCCTGCCCCTGCCGCCACCGTCTCGGCGGCGTCCGACAGGATACCTCCCACCACAGGAACCAGCCCGGATAAGGCGGTCTTGGCCGCCTTCTGCGTCAGCGCGTCAGCGTTGCCCGCCACCGCTCCCGTCACGGTCAGGCAGAGCACAAAGCCGCTGAGAAGCAGGGTGAGCGTGGCGGTAGCCGCCCGCTTCAAGAGAGCGGCCGCCCGCTGGAGCCCCGGATTTCCCAGAGCGGCGCTGGCCGTAGAGGCGGCCACCCAGGCAAATGTCAGCGGGAGGATCAGCCTTTCCATCAGCTCCAGTAAAAGCTGCAAAAACAGGAGGACCGCCCCCTGCCGAACAGCGGCCGAAGCCGGAGCTCCCGCCGCGGCGCAGGAAGCTGTTACCACGGGCAGGAGAAGCCGGGCAAAGTCCAGCATACGGCCCAGAGTCTCCCGTCCCAAGCCCATGAGAGAATGAACATCGGCCACCGCCATAGCGGCCACCGCCACAGCTCCCGCCAGGCGTACCGGGTCCAGGGTCCCCTCCTTCCTCCGCAGGGTGGCAGTAACGCCGCAGAGAAGGGCCACCGCCAGAAGCATAAGTCCCCGCTGCCCCGCCCGGCGAAGCTCTCCGGGGAGCTGGTTTGTTCCCGCCTTTGCCACCGAGGTCAAACCGGCGGAGAAATCTCCGCCGGACAGCTCCTCCCAGCTGAGGTACCCCTCCAGATAAGACTCGGCGTTTATCCGCAGGCCGGTCCAACCGGTCTCCTCCTCCAGTTCTCCCGCCCAGGCCACCGGGGCAAGAAAGAGAAGAGCTATAAGCGCTATAAAAGCCCCGAGAGGAGCTCCAGCATGGCCTGCACCAACGGGAGCGCGGCCAGCAGTGCCAAAGCGGCCCCGGCTGTCTCCAAAAAGGCAGCCAGTCCCCCTTCCCCCGCATCCTTGCAGACCGACGCGGCCAGGTGGGTCACCACCCCGATCCCCGCCGTTTTCCATACCGGGGCCCAAAGCTGGGGCTCCAACCCTGAGGTTCGGGAGAGGGCGTCGGCAAACCCCCGAAGGTTGGCCAGGGCGGAAAAGCCCTGCCACAGAAGGAGGGTACCTGCCGCCAGCACCAGGACAAGCGCCAGAACTGGCACCTCCCTCCGCAGCAGCAAGGCAAACAGCGCGGCGGTCACCGCCAAAGCGGCCAGCTTGAAAATATCCATGCGTCCTCACAATCCAAACAGCTCCTTCACCATCAGGAAAAGGTCGCTGATCTTCTGCACCACCATCATCAACACCACCACCAATCCCGCCAGGGTGGTGAGCATCGCCTGCTCGTCCCGGCCGGAGCGGGAGAGCACCTGATTAAGCACAGCCACCAATATCCCGATGGCCGCAATGCGAAAAATAAAATCCACATCCATACCTGTTCCCCCATTTCCTTGGTTCCTTACAGCAGCAGGATCAGTACCGCCGCTCCCAGGGAAAGCCCCAACGCTCCCCAGGCCTTTCCCTTTTCCTGCCGCTCTTTCCGTGTCTCCCCCGCCAAGCGGGAAAGCTCTTCCCGGGTCAGCCGGAGGGACTCAAGCTGGCTTTCCCGGTCATAGCGGCCCAAGGCCTCCCCCAACCGGGCCAAAGCTTCCAGCTCTGGAGGAAACAGGGGCCCGGGAGTCGTTTCCAGCCCCCGCCGCCAAATCTCGCCAAAGGTTCTTTCCCCCAACTCCTCCAGTCCATTCAGGACAGCCGAAGCCCATTCCCGAACGGGAAAAGCGCTCCGCCGGGACAGTTGGGCCAACAGCTCAGGCATGGGCGGTGAGGAAAAAGCCAGCTCCCGCTCCAGAAGAGCCAAAGCCTCTCCCCAGACCTCCAAAGCCGCCAGCCGGCGGGCAAGCTCCCGGGAAGGAGCCATCCCCAGGGCAAGAGCTCCCCCCAACAGAAGCAAAGCCCCCAAAGCCCTCAGCATGGCAGCGCCTCTACCCGGAAGGCGCGGTCCGCTCCCCGGCGGATGACTACCGCCCGGGAAAAGAGCCGGCGGTCCAGAAGCTCCCGGTAGAGAGGTCTGACGGCAAGCTCCTCCACGCTTCCGGCATGGACGGTGGCCAAAAGCCGGGATCCGCAGTTGGCGCAGTGGGTCAGGGCGGCCAGATCGGCGGGATCGGTGAGCTCGTCACAGGCCAGAACTTGGGGGGTCATGGCACGGAGAAGCATCAAAAGTGCCTGTGCTTTGGGGCACCCCTCTAAAATGTCCGTACGTCCCCCCACGTCGAACTGAGGTTCCCCCTCCCACAGAGCGGCCACCTCCCCCCGCTCGTCGCAAAGGCCTACCCGGAGCGGGCGAAGGACCAGACCGTCCGAAATAAGGCGGACCAGGTCCCGGAGAAGAGTGGTCTTTCCACCTCCCGGCGGAGCCAGGACCAGAGTATTGGGAAGCTCTCCATTTGCTCCCAGAGCCCGGAGCACCGGGGCCCCACAGCCGGGGACAGCATGAGCCACCCGCAGATTTAAAGATGATAGGCTTCGTAGGTTACGCACCTGGCCCTCCTCGGTCCACACACTTCCGCAAAGGCCCAGCCGGTGCCCACCCTTGAGAGGCAAATAGCCCCGGCGGGCTGCTTCCAGGGCAGTGTGGGCACTGGCCTGGGTCACCAGCTCCACCGTCAGCTCCAGTTCCCGGCGGGTGACCGCCCCCTCCCCCGGAAGGTGGAGCTCGTCCCCCTCCAGAGAAACCGTGGGGAGCCGCCCCGCCCGAAGGCGGAACTCCTCCACCCGATCCCACAAGGGCTTCGGCAATTCCCTGGCCCGAAGCCGCAGAGCGGGAGGCAGAAAGGCGATGACCTCCTCAAACGTACACATGGACTTCCCTCCTCTTTGGTGCTTGTCTCATGACGCAATTATATCTATGAGGGTTTGTCCCCCTTTATGACGGGGAGAGAAAAAATCCCTTTCCCATCACGGAAAATAGGGCAGTCCGCTTTCAGGCAGAAAGATACCCCACGGGAGCATTCCCGTGGGGTATCCTTTTTATATTCAGGACAGTAGTAGTTTATCGTCAGCCTCATCCGACCCGGTAGCCTGACCAAACCGGGCCAGAAGCTGCTCCACTGTCAGCTTTTTCTTGTCCTCCCCGGCAATATCCAGAACGATCTTCCCTTCGTACATCATAATAAGCCGGTTGCCATGGGCGATGGCGTCCTTCATATTGTGGGTGATCATCAGAGTGGTGAGGTGGTCCCTCCCCACGATGCGCTCGGTTGCGTCCAGCACCTTGGCCGCCGTCTTGGGGTCCAGCGCGGCGGTATGCTCGTCCAGCAGAAGAAGCTGTGGCTTCCGAAGGGTAGCCATCAAAAGGGTCAGGGCCTGCCGCTGTCCCCCGGAGAGAAGTCCCACCTTGGAGGTGAGCCTGTCCTCCAGTCCCAGGTCCAGCAGCTTCAGAGTCTCCCGGTAGCCCTCCCGTTCCTCCTTGGTGATGCCGGAGCGAAGGGAACGGCGCTGTCCCCGGCGGGCGGCCAGAGCCAGGTTCTCCTCGATCTGCATGGTGGCGGCAGTGCCCATCATGGGATCCTGAAACACCCGGCCAATGTACTTGGCCCGCTTGTACTCCGGGAGCCGGGTCACATCCAATCCGCCCACCGAAATAGTGCCCCGGTCCACCGGCCAGAGCCCCGCCACCGCATTGAGAAGGGTGGATTTTCCGGCCCCGTTACCGCCGATGACGGTGACGAAATCCCCCTCGTTTAAGTGGAGGGAGACCCCATTCAGCGCGGTCTTTTCGTTGACCGTTCCCGGGTTAAAGGTCTTGGAAACATTTTTCACCTCAAGCACGGACCTTACCTCCCTTTCCCGGGGTGTTGAAATACCTGCCCTTCCAGTAAGGAACAGCCAGGAAAATGGCCACGATACAGGCCGAGATCAGCTTCAGATAGTTGGTGTTGATATGGCTCAGGCTCACCACCGCCTGGATCACCACGTAATAGACGATGGCGCCCAGAGAGACCGCCAGCAACTTCAGGGCAAAGTTGATGAACAGCTTTCCGAACAGGACTTCCCCAATGATGACGGCGGCCAGGCCGATCACGATAGCTCCCTTGCCCATACTGGAGTCGGCAAAGGACTGGTACTGGCTGAGGAGAGCCCCGGACAGAGCCACCAGGCCGTTGGAGAGCATGAGCCCCAGCACCACATTCACGTTGGTATTGATACCCTGGGCCCGGGCCATGTTTTGATTGGCGCCGGTGGCCCGGAGGGAGGCACCCCGCTCAGTCCCAAAGAACCAGTATAGAATGGCGATGATGGCTATCGTAAAAAGGCCCACCACCAAAACAGGGTGCCGCCACAGAGGATAGCCCCGAAGAAACCGGGAGGAGATCAGCAGTCTTTCCAGGTTCTCCCGGTCAATGATATTGATGGCCACGTTGGCTTTCATCCCCATAATGGCCAGATTCACCGACCAGAGGGCCAGTTGGGTCAAAATACCCGACAGGATAGCCGGGATCCCACAGAGGGTATGGAGGACCCCGGTGACCAGTCCGGCCAGCACTCCGGCTAAAAAGGCACACAGGAGGGCCACCCACAGGTCGATCCCAGCCCCGTAGAGTACCACAAAGGTGGCTCCCCCAGTGCAGAAGGAGCCATCCACCGTCAGGTCGGCCACGTCCAGTATCTTATAGGTGATATAAACGCCGATGGCCATGATCCCCCAGATCAGCCCCTGGGACACCGCTCCCGGCAAGGCATTGATAAAGCTCATAATGGCAATATTCCTTCCAAAAAGATTTGACCTGCTCTTTGTCCTTTGGAGCACGTCCCAAAGGTTCCCTTTAGTTCCTGATGGCTTCGTAGCCCTCCGGGGCAGTGATATTCAATGCCTGGCAAAGAGCCGGATTATACTTTTTCACAAATTCAGGGGCATACTGAATGGCCATTTCAGACACCTGGGCCTCCCCCTTCAGGATCTGAGCAGCCATCTCGCCGGTCTTGTAGCCGATATCATAATAGCTGATGGACAAAGTAGCGACGCCGCAGCCCGCGCAGATGCCCTCCTCTCCACAGAATACAGGAAGGACCCCCTGGCAGATATTGTTGATGATGCCGGAGTTGGAGGCGGCGGCGTTATCGGTAGGAATATAAAGCACATCACTTTCCGCCGCCGCGGCCTGACACACGGCGGCAATATCATTGGAATCGGAAAAGGCATACTGCTTGCAGGCGTAGCCCATATCCTCCAGATAGCCCTGGACCGCGTCCACCTGGTACTGGCTGTTGTCCTCGTTGGAGCAATAGAGAAGCCCCACCTTCTCGGCCTCGGGGTACCACGCCTGGATCATCTGGGCCTGCTGGTCCAAAGGGGCCAGGTCGGAGGTGCCGGAGACGTTGGTGCCCAGTGTGCCGGAGAAATCCTTGACACCAAAGGCCACGCCGTATTCAGTGACCGAGGTTCCCAGAATAGGAATGTCCCCGGTGGCGGCCGCCGCCGCCTGAAGGGCCGGAGTGGCGTTGGCCATAATAAGATCCACCCCGTCGGACACAAAGGTCCCCGCGATGGTGGAGCAGAGGGCGGGGTCCTCCGCGGCGTTCTGAAGGTCGTACTCCCAGCCATCCTCCCCCAGCTTGTCGTTCATAGCGGCGATAAAGCCCTCGGTGGCATCGTCCAGGGCAGGGTGGGTCACATACTGGGAAATACCTACCTTATAAACCTTATCCCCAGTAGAGGTCTGGTCATCCCCACCGCAGGCGGTCAAGCTGAGGGACAGGAGCCCGGCAAGAGCCAGACTCAGAAGCTTACGATTTTTCATAGGTTCTTCCCCCCCCCCATTTTCTTTAACACTTTTTTGTGTTAAAACTCAGGTGTTATTATAACCACACGCGCCGCAAATGTCAACCACAAATTTTCAGCAGCGTGTCCCCTCCGCGTTTTTAGTATGCCCCCTTCCGGGACAAACAAAAACGGCCCACTGAAGAAATAGCCTTCGGTGGGCCGCTTTCTGTTGTTGGAGGAGACTCAGCTCATCTTGCGGCGGAGCTGGTCCGGGTTGTCGGCATAAAGCAGAGCGGTGTCGGCGGTGATCCGTCCGGTGTGGTAAAGGTTCAGGATGGACTGGTCCATGGAGATCATTCCCTCGTCGGCCCCGGCGGTAATGGCCGAGTCGATCTGGTGGGTCTTGGAATCCCGGATCAGGCTGCGGATAGCCGGGTTGATGTGCATGATCTCAAAGGCGGGGACCAGTCCCCCGGTCACATCGGGCAGAAGCTGCTGGGATACCACAGTGTCCAGCACCATACCCAGCTGGGTGCGGACCTGGCCCTGCTGCTGAGGGGGAAAAGAGTCCACAATACGGTCGATGGTGTTCACCGCTCCCTTGGTGTGGAGGGTAGCGATGAGCAGGTGGCCGGTCTCGGCCGCCGTCATAGCGGTGCGGATGGTCTCGTGATCCCGCATCTCCCCCAGAAGGATCACGTCGGGCGCCTGCCGCAGACAGGCGCGAAGGGCGGAGAGATAATCCAGGGTATCCGTGGCGATCTCACGCTGGGAGACAATGCTTCGTTGATTGCGGTGGAGGTACTCGATGGGGTCTTCAAGAGTGATGATATGGGCCTCCCGGGTGCGGTTGATCCGGTCGATGAGGCAGGCCTGGGTAGTGGACTTTCCACTGCCCGCTGTGCCCGTGACCAGGAGCATGCCATGCTGAACGTCGGCCAGGTCCATGACCTCCTTGGGGATCCCAAGCTCCAAATAGCTGGGGATATCGAAGGCCACCACCCGCACCACCGCGGCCAAAGAGCCCCGCTGCCGGTAGGCGTTGACCCGGAAGCGGGCCAAACCGGGCACCGAGAAGGAGAAATCGTCGTCCCCCTGGCTGAGAAAACGGTCCATAGGCCGGTCAGCCCGGGCAAAGAGGTCCGCGATCAGCTTACTGGTCTCCCGGGGAAAGACCTTCTCCTCACTGATCGGCACGATATGCTTGTCCTGCTTTTCGCTGACCTGTCCGCCGGCCACGATAAACAGGTCGGAGGCTCCGTCCTGCACCGCCCGCTTTAAATAATCCATCAATTCCGCCATGTCGGTTCTCCCCTTTTCTCTATAAATCAAACATTTCCTTTACTCAAACAGATCGTCCTCACCGTTCCAAAAGCCGGGGGCGTCGTCGATCTCCCAGTCCCCCACATTCGCCAACTGCCAGCGAAGAACGGTAAAGTCATTGGTCCCCCGGACCTCTACCGCCACCTGGAGCTCCTGCGTCTCCGAAAGCGGAACCGCGTAGGTGCAGATCTGCTCCACCCGCTCCGTCGTGTGGGAAACGGATGTCTCCACCTCCACCCCCGCCGGCAGTTCTCCATGCCGCAGACGGGCCAGAAGCTCCTGTGCCTTGCAGTCGGCGGCATAATAGGCCTCCACCGCCTCGGCGGTGGCATCGCCCAGCCGCTGGTCGGCCCGGACGGTGGAGAGGCTCAGAAGGGCAAACACGGTAAGGCAGAGGACCGCAAATATGGTGAGCAAGGAAGCGCCTCCTGTAACAGGAGGTGAAAAGCTCTTATCCTTGTCAGCCATGGCCACTCCCTCCCTTCTGCCAGGTGATCTCCAGGCGGAACAGCTCGGTGTCGCTCTCCTCATCCCGGCACCATACAGCAGCCTTCCCCAGGCCGGGAAAGCCGGAATCCACCAGGCCGGCCCCCACGGTGTAACGCATGGTATCTTCCGCCGGGTTCCAGTTCTTGTCATAGTCCAGCATCAGGCTGTTTTCCTCATAGCTCTGGGCCTCCAGAAGCCTTGCCGCCTCCTGAAAGTCGCCGCCGGTGTGCCGAAGGACCTCGGCCACCGACTGGCAGGCCACGGCAGCCCTGTCCCGGGCCTCTCCATCCCGGGAGAGCCGGTCTGATTTCACAAAAGCCTGGAGGCAGAGAGCGGCGGCCAAAGCGAACACCAGGCTCATGACCATAAGCTCCATCAGGGCCAGGGGCGCTTTCTTCCTCATGCCGCTCCCCCCTCTCCACCGCGCAGGGACAGATACAGGGTAGTGACCTCTCCCTGGGGATCCAGCAGATCCACCTTGAGAAGGCCATCCTCCAGCGAAAGGCGCATCCAATCGCAAGGCATGACCTTCTCCCCATCCCCGGGGGCCATATCCAGGCCGGCCTCGGAATAGAGCTCCATGAGATAACCGTCGTGATAATAGACCCGGGTAAGGTACTCCTCGTCCTCCCCGTCCTTCAGCACCAGAGCTTTTACCCCACCAAAGGTCTCCAGGCTTACGCTGCCCGCGGCGTCAGCCTGGCGGACGCGGGTGGCCACGTACTGGACGCAGGTCCTGCGGTCATAGGCCTCCCGGTCCCGCTCCGTCACACGGCGGTAGGCCTCCGCCCCGGCCAACAGGACCGTAAGCACGCACGCCGCGAAGATCCCGAACAGCAGCAGGGCCGCCAGGGTATCTATATGGTGTTGTGTCCCTTGTCTTTTCATTTCGTATCTTCCAATACTGTAATATCGGGCATAAGGTTGGAGGCAAAAATGTTGTAATAGACCGTGTACCGGGTCTCATCCACCTGAATGCCGTAGCGCTCTTTGAGGTAATTCAAATCGGAGGGGTAACTCCCCTCGGCGGCGTAACAGGCCACGCAGGCCCGGCGGAGGGCCTCCTCCAGCTGCCGCTTGCTCTCCCCCCGGCTGTCCTCCTCCAGACCGTTCACCGCCCCGGTGAACGCCATCAGGAGCGCTACCGCCAGGAACGGCAGGAGCATGGCCTGAAGCAGGCCGCCTAACGCGCGCATTGACCGCTTTCTCATAGGCTCACCCAATAACGGCCATGATGCGGGTCAGGGGCAGCATCACGGAGAGAAGGATCAATCCCACCAAAACAGAACACACCAGCACCAAGGCGGGCTCCACCCGGCTCACCGCACCCTCCAAAGCGTTTTCACCTTCCTCAGAGAGCTTCGCGGCGGTCCGCTTCATGGCAGCGTCAGCCGCGCCGCTGCGCTGGCCCAGCTCCACCAGACGGCTATCCCCCGCCGAGAGGATCCCGCTGTCCCGCAGGGCCTCCCCCAGGCTGGAGCCGTTGTCCAGCCGGACACGGCAGTCCACACACCGGGCGGCGGCGCCGGGAGCGTCCTCCATGAGCCTCTCCGCCATGTCCAATGCCTCCTCCACAGGAAGACCGCTCTCCATCGCCATGGAGAGGGCCTGGACCAGCCGGGCGTTGTTCAGCTTCCGGGAAAGTCCTCTGTCTCCCCAGCGCTTCCGCCAGGTGGTCATCACCTTGTCCCGGAAGGACTCTACCCCGGCAAAAAGCACCAGGAACAGGACCGCCAGAGCCAGCAGGGCCCAAAGCACGGGCATAGCTCCATCCAACCAGCGGCCAATGGTCAGCAAACCTCCGGCCACGCCAGTGAGCCGGGAACCCAGGGAGGCATAGACATCATCAAAAACAGGCAGGACCTTCACCAGCAAAACCCCGATGACAGTGAGCATCAGCATCAGCATCACCGCGGGATAGAGCAGAGCGCTTTTCACCCGCCGCTCCAGGCGGGCCCGGCTCTCATAATAATCGGACAAGGCGGACAAGGCCTCCTCGGTCCTGCCCGAGCGCTCACCCACCTCAACCAGACCGCAGACATAAGACGGAAAGGCCCCGGTCTCCCGGAAAGCCTCGGCCAGACCTGCGCCATCGTCCATCTTACGTGCCAGGGTGGAAAGCAGCTCCTTTTCCTCTCCCCGGCCACCCTGGGCCATGAGAGACAGTCCATCGGCCACGCTGACGCCGGCATGGAGCAGCATGGACAGCTCCAGGGACAACGCGGATATTTCAGAATTGGATAATTTCGTTTTCATGGTCTCAGCCTTTCCGTCTTCTGTGGTAAAAGCCGCAAAAAATGGGCTTACGGTATGACCGTAAGCCCATTTTAACGCAAATTATAGCTTTCGTAAAGACTTTTTTTACCACATATAGAAAAAATTCGATTTAGAAGAAATTCTGGGCGGTGTAATTCTTGCCGTCGCCGATATATTTCATAATGGTCTCGCTCCCTTTTCCCGAAGAGGCGAAGGTGGGATCCATCCGCTGCCAGGCAGCGCCATCAAAGAAAATCGCCCCGTCCACCCAGCCGGACTCCTCGGTCCAGACACTGATCCAAGCGTGATAGGCCTTACCGGCATAACCCACCACCAGCTTACAGGGGACCTCCTGGCTGCGGAGCATGCCGGTCATCAAAGCGGCGTAGTCAAAGCAAATCCCTGTTTTAGCCTCCAGTACCTCGTCCAGCACGGGCACGTAACCGCTGGGAACAGTGGCAGCCTTGTTCTTGTCGTAGGTCAGGTTCTCCACCACGAAGTCATAGACCTTCTCCACCTTCTTCAGGGTGTCGGTCTCCCCCTTCAGCAGCTCCTCCGCCTTAGCCAGGGTATCCTCCGCCTCAGCATAGTCCACGAACTGGTTGGGCCGGAGAAAGGGGGCAAACTCGTCCTTCAGTTCCGCGGTAAAGGTAACGCTGAGGGACACCAGGTACTTGGTATCCTTTGGGTCTGCCAGCTTCTTCTCATAGACCTTTACCGTGTAATCCCCGCTGCCGTCGGGCAGAGGGAAGGCGACCCACTCCCCCTGGGAAATATAATAGGTGTACTTGCTGGTGGGGCCGGCCACCTGCACCCGCAGGACCTTATCCGACTGGGCGGTAAACCGAACCATCACATAGCCGTCCCGGCTGTTAGAGTAGTCCACCTCAGCCTTGCTGTTCTTTTTAACAGCGGTGCCCGAGGCCACGGGAGCGGTCCCCTCCGGCAAGGCCGGGGCGGCAGCCAAAGCCACCAGTTCAGGCCCCAGATCCACCATACCGCCGCTAAGCTCGACAGCGGCCAGACCGGGCAGGTCCTCGTCAGGCAGTTGGGCGGAAGAAGCGCAGCCGGTCAGCAACAGAGCCGTCAGCAGACCAGTCAGGGTCCGTTTCCAATTTTTCATATACAGCACCTCATTTTCAGTCTCTATGGGGCGTCGGCGCCGCCCTTCTTGGGGCCGATATGGAACCCGCAATGGGGGCCACCCCTACTAATTCATGCTCAGTATAGCACACCGCCCCAGAAAAAGGAAGTACTTTTTTGAAAATATTTTTCTTTTTCTTTGCTTTTATGTAACCGCTTTTCTTGTACACGCTCGCCCGGGCTCCATTTCCTTTTTCACACACGCATGCTTTTTATGGAAAATTTCTATCTGTTTTCTCCTTTTTCTTCCAATTCGGAACCATCGTTCATGACAGCACGAACGATAGATGGATTCAAAATTTTTCCAGGGAGGATATAATATATTAGAGGTGAAAGGAAATGCCAAATACTGGCCTATCAGAACTTGGCTCCCACTTGAAAGCAACTCGAAATGACCGCGGCTTCACCTTGGAGCAATTGGCAGAGGTCTCTGGGCTTTCCGCGCGGCATATCGCCAACATCGAAAAGGGCGACGTAAATCCATCCTTTGAGGTGCTGGTCACCATCGCCAAGGTTCTTGATCTATCCTTTGACGCGCTGTTCTTCCCGGCCAGCGGCCAGACTGAGGCTGAGCTTCAGGAGCTCACCGGGTTATATTTGAGCTGCCCGGAGCAGGGGCGGCGGCTGATCTTAGCTTCCGTTCATGCCATCGCCAAAGAGCTGACCCAGCAAAACCAGGTCTGACACCCGGAAGTCCACATTGCCGGACTGATTTTTACATAATAACACAACAAAGTATGAAATATTAAAAAACCATTGTTGCAAAAAAGGGGAAAATGTGATATTTTAGTATAATATAAAGTATTCATGTTTTTTAGTCACTCTGTACGCTCAATGTTCTCTTGACCTATTTTATGTGGGGGGAGTCCTGCAAGGTGTCTTTGTCTGAATTACATGTAAATATGCTGGGGGAGTTCTCTCTGGCGAGCGGTGGCGCCGAGATCAACGACGGGGCCAACCGTTCCCGGAAGATCTGGCTTCTTTTGGCGTACATCATATATAACCGTAACCGGCCTGTCGCGCCTGAGGAGCTCTACACCCTTCTTTGGGAAGAGGAGGAAAGCTCCTCCAATCCGGGTAACGCTCTCAAGACCATGTTCCACCGCTTGAGAAACCTGCTCAATGAGTTGTATCCCCACGGCGGCCGGGACCTTATCGTCCGCCGGGAAGGCGCCTATGCCTGGAACACCGAGGTTCCGCTCACCCTGGATATTGACCGCTTTGACCAGCTTGCCCAGACCGGCCTGAAGGCTAAGGACCCAACAAAAAAGCTGGACCATTACATGGAGGCCCTGTCTTTGTACAGAGGGGACTTCCTGGATAAAATGTCCTCAGAGACCTGGGTGGTCCCCATTTCCGCCTACTATCATAGCCTCTATGTTCAGATGGCTCTGGAAGCCCTTCCCCTTCTGGAGGAGCGGGAGCGTTGGACAGACATGACTCAGCTCTGCCGAAATGTGTTGGCCCAAGAGCCCTACATGGAGGGAATCTACTGCCACCTGATGAACGCCCTGCTGCGGCAGGGGGAATTCCAAAAGGCCGTCAAGGTTTACGAGTCTATGAGCGAGCTGCTGCTGTCCAGCTTCGGCATCATGCCCTCCGACAAGGCCAGAAATCTTTACCGGGAGGCCATTCGCACGGTGAACGACCGCACCGTGTCCTCCGGCTTCATCTTGGAGCAACTTCGTGAAAGCTCAGCCGCCCAGGGCGCTTTGATCTGCGACTATGACATCTTTAAAGTTATTTACCATTCTGTAGCCCGCTCGGTAGGCCGAAGCGGGGATGCGGTCCATCTGGCCCTCATCTCGGTGGACGGAGAAGACGGGTCTCCCCTGTCCCGCCGAAGCCTGGACCGGGTCGTGGAAAACCTTCAGGATCTGATCCGCTCCTGCCTGCGCCGGGGAGACGTGGTGTCCCGGTGCAGCGTGTCTCAGTTTATCATGCTTCTCCCCCACGCCAACTACGAAAACAGCCGTATGATCTGCGAGCGGATCGTCAAGGCCTTTCGCCGGGCCTACCCCCACTCCCCCGCGCTCCTGCATACCTCCATTCATCCTCTGGAGCCCAACTGACTCAGTTCAAACCGCAAAGGATGTGAACTCCAATGCTCCCTCAAAGCCACAAGCATACCATCCTCATTGCCGACGACTCTGAAATGAACCGAGCGATCCTTTCCGACATGCTGGGAGAGGAATATATCATTTTAGAAGCCGCCAACGGCAAGGAGGCCCTTCAGGTCATTCAGAGCAGCAGCGCGGACATCTCCCTGCTTTTGCTGGACATTGTCATGCCCGAGCTGGATGGCTTCGGCGTTTTGGCGGAAATGCGGAAGAATCATTGGATCGACGATATCCCTGTCATCATCATCTCCTCGGAAAACGGCGCCTCCCAGGTGGAGCGGGCCTATGAGCTGGGAGTCTCCGATTTTATCACCCGCCCCTTTGACGCGCTCATCGTCCATAAGCGGGTAGTAAACACCATCCTTCTTTACGCCAAGCAGAAGCGCCTGGTGGAGCTGGTCGCCGCCCAGGTCTACGAGACTCAGGTCCAGAGCAATATGATGATCGACATTCTCAGCCATATCGTGGAATTCCGCAACGGCGAGACCGGGCTTCATATCCGCCATGTCCATGTGCTGACCGAGCTTCTGCTGGAAAAGCTGAACCAGAAGGAGGACCTCTTTTTTACCCAGCAGGAGATCTCCATTATCTCCACCGCCTCAGCCCTCCACGACGTAGGTAAGATCGCCATTCCCGAGCATATCCTCAATAAGCCCGGCAAGCTCACCGACGAGGAATTCGCCGTAATGAAGACCCATACCACCATGGGTGCCGACATGCTTCGGAATCTCCCCATCTACCAGGACAAGCCTCTGGTCAAGACCGCATACGAAATCTGCCGCTGGCACCACGAGCGCTGGGACGGCAAGGGCTATCCCGACGGACTGAAAGGGGACGAGATCCCCATCTCCGCCCAGATCGTGGCCCTGGCCGACGTCTACGACGCCCTCACCAGCAAACGGGTCTACAAGGGACCCTATCCCCATGATAAGGCAGTCCAGATGATTTTGAACGGAGAGTGCGGCATGTTTTCTCCCCTTCTTCTGGAGTGCTTCTCCGCGCTTTCCGAAGACATTCGTCAAGCTTTCGCCGACGACGCCATGTCCGAGGATATCCACCCACGCCTGTTAGAGGTCACAGAGGAAATGCTCCACCACGAGAACTTCTCGGTATCCCGACGGACTCTTCAGCTCATGGAGCACGAGCGGATCCGCCGGGACTTCTTTGCCTCTCTCAGCGAGGAGCTTCAGTTTGAGTTCACCATGTCCCCGCCCCAGCTCACCATCTCCTCCTTCAGCGCTGAGAAGCTGGGCTTTCCCGAAACGGTCCGGGATCCGCTTCACGACCCCCAACTTCTGGCTATTATGGGCGGACGGGAATATGCCCTCGCCTTTTCCGACATGCTGCGCGCCACCTCTCCGGGCAGCCCGGTGGTAAGCCAGGATTGTCTCCTCCACATCGGGGATTCTCCCCGATGGTATCATGTGATGGCCCGGGCCTCCTGGTCCTCCGACGAGCCGCCCCGGTACACAGGCTCCATGGGAAAGGCCACCGACGTCCATGAAAACCGTCTGCAGATGGCCACCTTGGAGCGCATGGCCTCCACCGACCAGCTCACCGGCCTGCTCAACCATGCCAGCGCCCGCAAGCAGATCTCAGCTCGGCTGGAGGAGCGCCCCAAGGGCCGGTTTGCCCTGGCCATTTTTGACCTGGACCTGTTCAAGCAGGCCAACGACACCTATGGCCACCTGTTTGGAGATCAGGTCCTGGCCCATGTGGCCCACCAGCTTCGCGAGACCATCCGGGGCGGAGACATCGTGGCCCGGGTAGGCGGAGACGAATTCCTCATTTTCCTGGAGTATAAAGGCAGTCTGGAGCCCGCCATCCGCCGGATCTACAGTGCCCTTTGCACCGACTACGGCGACTTTCCCATCACCATCAGCATGGGCGTGGCCGAAGCCATACTGGTGGGCAATCAATACGACGACCTGTTCCGTGCCGCCGACAAGGCCCTTTACTCTATCAAGAAGGGCCAGCGGGGCAAGGGCGCCAAATATGTATTCTATGATGATTCCCTGTCCCAGATGGCTTCGGCCATCTCCCCCCTGGACAAGGGCTGTCAAAACGAGGAAGGAGCATCCAAGGAATGACACTGCGGGAATGCTATACCGCCCTGGGCGGTAACTATGATGAGGTCCTGGGCCGTCTTCGAAGCGAGGCTCTGGTGAAAAAATTTGTCCTCAAATTCCTGGACGACCCCAGCTATGGCCTTCTTTGCCGCTCTATGGAGGAGCAGAACTATGAGGAAGCCTTCCGGGCCGCCCACACCCTGAAGGGGATCTGCCAAAATCTTGCCTTTGTTCAGCTTTACGACTCCAGCGCCCAGCTTTGTGAGGCTTTGCGGGGCGGAGCCCACCCCGAGGCTCCCGCCCTGTCCCGGCAGGCGGCCTCCGATTACCAGCAGACCATCTCCGCCATTCGGAGCTTTCAGTCTTCCCTGCCCCAATGAGCGGTTTATTCAGTTCGTCAAAGGATGAATATCTATGAAAGTTTTCAAAAATAGGACCACTCGTTTTCTCACTACAAGCCTTGTCTGTGTGATCTTTCTTTGTGTCCTTGTTTTTTCCTCCCTGGCGTTTCATATGAACAAGGAAAGCACCCAGACCATCAATCAGGTGGGGACCATGTACATGTCCAACATGAGTCAGCAGATCTCCATGCATTTTTCCACCACCATCTCCCTTCGGCTGGACCAGCTGGACGCCCTGGTCGCCACCATCCCCCCCAACAGCAGCCGGGCGCCCGACGGCCTGTACCAGGAGCTATGCTACCAGGCGCAGGCGAGGAATTTTGACTATTTGGGCCTTTACTCCACCGACGGCACCCTTGAAATGCTTTACGGAGACCAGCTGGAGATCACCGACCCAGGGCCCTTCCTAACCTCTCTGAACAACGGGGAGAAAAAAGTGGCTATCAGCGTCAATTCCAAGGGAGAAAAGGTCATCCTTTTGGGGATCTCCACCACCTACCCCATGGCGGACGGAGAGGTCTGTACTGCCCTGGTGGCCGGTCTGCCCGCCTCCTATATCAGCGAGACTCTCTCGCTGGAGGAGGATGAGGACCAGGTCTATTCCTTCATCATCCGCCAGGACGGTTCCTTTGTGATCCGCAACGCCAATGCGTACCGAAACAGCTACTTTGAGCGGGTAAGAATGCTTTACAGCGACGTAAACGGTATGACCCCCGAGGAGTATCTGGAGGAGCTACAGGCCGCCATGGATGCCCACCAGGATTATTCTACCGAATGTGTCATCAACGGGGACCGGCGGCATTTGTACCTCACCGATCTCAATTACTCCGAGTGGTATCTGCTCACCACCATGCCCTACAGCACGATGAACGCAATTGTCAAAGGGCTGAGCAGACAGTGGCTCCATACCGCCCTGCTGGGTGGGGCCGTGCTGCTGGCCGCGCTTCTTTTCGTCTTTGCCCGGTACTTCAAGCTGACCCGGCATCAGATGCTGGAGCTGGACCTTGCCCGGCAGGACGCCGAGGCCGCCACCAAAGCCAAGAGCGAGTTCCTCTCCAACATGTCCCACGACATCCGCACCCCCATGAACGCCATTGTGGGCATGACGGCTATTGCCACCGCCAACATCGACAGCAAAGAGCAGGTCCAAAACTGCCTGAGAAAGATCACCCTCTCCTCCAAGCATCTGCTGGGCCTTATCAACGACGTGCTGGATATGTCCAAAATCGAAAGCGGCAAGATGACCCTGAGCATGGAGCTGGTGTCGCTTCGGGAGGTCTTTGACAGCATTGTCAGCATCGTTCAGCCTCAGATCCATACCAAGAACCAGCAATTCAACGTATTTATCCATGATATTTCCGCCGAATATGTCTACTGCGACAGCGTCCGTCTCAACCAGGTGCTGCTCAACTTCCTCTCCAACGCCATTAAATTTACCCCAGAGGCGGGGACCATCGACCTTTCCCTCTATCAGGAGCCCTCCGACAAGGGGGAGGATTACGTCCGCACCCACATTCTGGTGAAGGACACCGGCATCGGTATGACCCCAGAATTTCAGGCCAAGATCTTTGAATCCTTCACCCGGGAGGACTCCGCCCGAGTCCACAAGACCGAAGGCACCGGCCTGGGCATGGCCATCACCAAATATATTGTGGACGCCATGGGCGGTTCCATCCAGGTCCACAGCGAGCTGGGCAAGGGCACCGAGTTCCATGTATCCCTGGACCTGGAGAAAGCGGTCACCCCGGAGGCCGAAATGATCCTGCCCGACTGGAATATGCTGGTGGTGGACGACGACAAGCATCTCTGCGAAAGCGCCGTCTCCTCCCTTCAGACTATCGGGGTCAAAGCCGATTGGACTCTGGACGGGGAAAGCGCCGTTGCGTTGGCGGTAAAGCGCCACCAGGCACGAGACGACTACCAGATCATCCTGCTGGATTGGAAGCTACCCGGCATTGACGGGATCGAGACCGCCCGCCGGATCCGCAAGGAGCTGGGCGATAATGTGCCTATCATGCTGATCTCGGCTTACGACTGGAGCGAGATCGAGGAGAAAGCTCGGGAGGCGGGCGTCACCGGCTTTATCTCCAAGCCTTTGTTTAAGTCCACTCTTTACCACGGTCTGAAGCAATTTGTGAGTGAGGATACAGAAGCTCCCAACACCGATCCCTCCGGCACCCGCGCCCATCTCGCCGGCCGGCGTGTCCTTCTGGCAGAGGACAATGACCTGAACTGGGAGATCGCCAACGAGCTCCTTTCCTCTGAGCTGGGATTGGAGTTGGACTGGGCCGAAAACGGCCAAATCTGTTTGGCCAAGTTTCAGGCCTCCCCCGAAGGCTACTACGACGCTATCCTTATGGACATTCGGATGCCCGTTATGACGGGCTATCAAGCCACCGAGGCCATCCGTGCTCTGGACCGGGCAGATAAAAGCATTCCCATCATCGCCA
>CAJUEU010000014.1:43579-45271 GCA_910585735.1 uncultured Oscillospiraceae bacterium
GGACGTGAAAAAGTGCCTGAACTGCGGCATGAATGCCCACATCGCCAAGCCCATTGATGTGCGGGAGGTGGCCCGGCTGCTGGAGAAGTTTCTGGAGCCCTGAGCCGCAAGGGTCACAAATATATACATAAAGATCCCCCGGGAGAAGCTCCCGGGGGATCTTTTCTTTTCAGAGCAAAAGGGACACATAGCTGTGTCCCTTCCCTACTTTCTGTAAAGATTATAGCACACTTTTCCGCTCATTTCAAGCCTTGTTCTTTCCCCCTTTTCCTGCTACCATAAGGGGTATCCTACACAAGGAGGAGACCCCTATGACCCTCTATCACGGCAGCGCCACCCCCGGCATCACGGTCCTGGATCCCCGCTTTTCTGACCCGAAGGATCCCCATATCTATCTGACCGACTGCCCCGCCCTGGCCGTCATCTACGCCCATAATCCCGTAAAGGGCGGCTACTTCCCTTATTTCTTTGATAAAGAGGGTCAGCTTTGCTACGAGGAATACTTCCCAAACGCTCTGGACCTATACAAGGGCTTTGGGGGCTATGTCTACACCGCCGAGGCAGAGGGACTGCCTCAGCGGGAGAATATGCCCTGGGCCTACAAAAGCGCCGCCCCCATCCCTGTCACCGGCTGCCGGTCCATCCCTGACCTTTACGGAGAGCTTCTCCGGCTGGAGGAGTCGGGAGAGCTCCGCATCATCCGCTTCCGGGACCTGACTGAGCAAAAGCTTCAAGGGATCTACAAAATGCTCCACCGGGAAGCCCAGCGGGAAAGCCTGAAGGATCACCCTGAAAGCGAGTACGCTCAATTTTATCAGGCCCACTTCCCCTTCCTCCTGTAAGCAAAAAGAGCCGGCCCTACCAAGCCGGCTCTCACTGTATTCTCCTGTTCAGGCCACCCAGGCCGCCGCGCCCTCCAGGTCCCCGATCACGCCCTGATGGATCTTTCTCAGCCTTTCAAGGGTGAGAAAATCTGCCGGCCGGGTCACGGCCGGCACCCAGCCCAGCCGGACCGCCCCGCTCTCCGCCAAGGTTTCGGCTACAAACTGGGAGCAAAAATAGTGGTGCTTCCGCACCAGAGGCAAGCGAAAAAAACAGGCCAACGCCCCCAGCAGGCTGTAATGGTAATCCTTCCGCCGGGCATACATGTACTCCAGCCGCTCCTGGATCCGCAAGTAGGACTCCTCCGTGACCTGAAGCTCATAAAGGCAGCAGGGTATCCTTGGGTGAAGATAGAAAAATCCATGTCCCGCCCGCTCCCGGATCAAGCCGGCAGGCAGGACCCTTCGGGGATCCTTTCGGGCAAAGGAATAAAAATGCCCTCCAGGTCCCTCCACGCCGATGGAGACATGGGTATAGTCTCCTCCCACAGCACAGTGAACCAGCCGGGAAAACAGCGTTTCGGAGCGGGAGAGCAAAATATAAACTGTCTGTTCCAACCGGCTCACCTCCCATGCTTTTTGTTATTGTACCATACCATTTATATTTCCACAACCAAAAATTATACCCCATCTCCCGTATAAGCTATGAAAAATATGGTCCGGGCCTTGCAATCAGGAAGATTTTCGGTTATAATTATTGACAGTTTATTTTCACTCCGCACCACAAAACACCAAGGAAAGTGTGATATTTACCATGAAATACGATTTTACCGCCATTGAGAAAAAGTGGCAGGACCGCTGGGCCAAGGAA
>CAJUEU010000015.1 GCA_910585735.1 uncultured Oscillospiraceae bacterium
GGGGCTGGCGGATAAGGCTCTTACGGATGCCGGACTGACCAAGGGGGATATTGATGCTGTGGCGGTGAGCTATGCCCCCGGCCTCATTGGAGCAGTACTGGTTGGGGTAAACTTTGCCAAGTCGGCGGCCATGGCCCTGGGGGTTCCCCTGATCCCGGTCCATCATATCCGGGGCCACATTGCCGCCAACTACATTGCTCATCCAGATCTGGAGCCTCCCTTTGTGTGTCTGTGTGTTTCGGGGGGTAATACCCTTATTGCCGATGTGCGTAGCTATACCGACATGGAGGTCATGGGTGCCACCCGGGATGACGCGGCAGGGGAGTGCTTTGACAAGGCCGCTCGGGTGCTGGGGATCGGCTATCCCGGCGGCGGTCCTATGGACCGGCTGGCCCTGGGAGGGGATGACAAGGCATATGACCTGCCACGCTCCCATGTGGAGGGACACCCCCTGGATATGTCCTTCTCAGGGCTGAAAACGGCAGTCTTGAATCTGCTTCACAATGCCCAGCAGAAGGGGGAGGCACTCAACGGCCCCGACCTGGCCGCCTCCTTCCAGGCCGCGGTGAGCGACATTCTGGTGCCCAGGGCCATGGCGGCGGTGCAGGAAAAGGGGTACCGCAAGCTGGCCGTGGCCGGTGGCGTTGGGGCCAATTCCCGTATTCGTACCGACCTGGAGAAGGCCTGTGAGAAAGCTGGAATCAAGCTTTATCTCCCCCCATTGGCTCTTTGTGGGGACAACGGGGCTATGGTGGGGAGTCAAGGCTACTACGAGTACCTGGCGGGCCATATCGCTCAAAGCGACTTGAATGCCTACGCTACCCGGGATCTGGGGTTGGGGTAGGAGAGCGGAAAATCGGAAAGAATAAGAAAGGACCCAGCCTACTGGCCGGGTCCTTTTGACGTGTATGGATGGAAAATTACTGGTTCTCTCCGCCCAGGTAACGGAAGAAAGCAGCGTTGCACCAAAGATCCTTGACCTCAGTGACGATCTGGTCGGCGCCCTCAGCGGCGTTGGCGTTGAACTCGGCGGCCACCTCATTCACCACGGTGGTGACACTCTCCACATTGTCGGGGAGGCTGAAGGGGTGGAGGGAGTACTTGCCGCAGGTGATGACGTTGTCGTAAATGTGGACAAAGTCCTCAACCTCAACATAGGAGTTGTAGCAGGGAGTGATCCAGGCGCCTTTGATAGGAGTGACAGGATTGTTCTCAATGGTGCGGGAAACATAGTTCACAGTCTGGGCATGGAAAGCATCCTTGTCCTCCACAGAGTTGAACTCAAAGCGAAGGTTATACTCCATACCGGCATTCAGATGACCATCCCACAGATAGATGGAAACCTTGGGCTCCAGAGCAACCTTGGCGTCAATGCCCAAGCTTTTCATAATGGTCACCAGCTGAACAGCGTGGTCGATGTCACTGTGGCTGTACTGGACAGTGTACTTGTTCAGGAACTTGGCGTCGTAATCGCTGGAGCAGAGGCCAAAGCCGGTGGTAGCCTTACGGTCTACGATGGTTTCACCCAGCTTCCAGAGGTTGGCGATGGACTCATTGTTCAAATCGTGGAAGTCATAGAAAGCGCCGAAAGCTGCCGTCAGCTTTGCGGAAATATCAGTGTCACTGATATTTCCAAGATAGTTTCGACCCATGCCGGCAAAGTTGACGGCGTTCATCAGCAGCTGGGTGGCGGTCTCTCCGTCCAGTTCAGCGGCATAGTCCCAGGTGCCAGAAGCAACGGCAGCATCCAGAGCGGCGGCCACAGCGGCAGCGTCGGCCTCAGAAACGCCCTTCACACCATTAGTAGAAGCGGTGGCGATCTCGGCGGTGTAAGCGGCGGCTACGGCCTTCAAACCACAGTTCTCCACGGTGGCCTTCACGGCGTCGACCAGGGTGGTGCCGGTCATGGCCACGGCGTCCTCGCCAAAGATGGAGGTAAGGGCGGCGGTATAGGTTTCGGCCGAGACAGTGCCGGTCATGGCCTCGATCTCAAAATACTCGGTGAGATATTCGGCGGCCTTGGGATCCGCTTTCAGAGTGTCGATGTAAACGTTATAGGTGGCTTCGTCCCAGCTGATCTCAGCACCCAGAGCATCGGAGATGGCACGGGCGGGGAGGTAGGTGGAGTTGTCCACGATGAAGGGCTCGGCAGGCTCGCCAGCGGCGTTCTTGGGCTCTACCTTGGCGCCATCCACATAGACGGTGACGCCCCGGAAAAGCTCAGACAGAGTAGAGTTGCCATCGGCCAGGGCCGGAATGGCAATGGCGGCTGTGAGGCACACAGCCAGCACGGTGCTGAGGACACGGGAGAACTTTTTCTTCATGTTTTGTACTCCTTTCAGAATAGAGAAATATTTATCGCTGCCGCCCACGGCGGAAAACGAACGGGGGAGGTTACCGCTTGCCCTTGTCGTAAATCTCTCCCAAAGCCCGGGGAGCCCGGTTGCTCTTAGAGAAAAATACCAGAAGCAGAAGGGTGACCACGTAAGGGAGGATCATAAAGAGATCCTTAAAGGCTACGGGCATGTCATAGATAAGGGGCAGATTGTATCCGGCCGCCCGGGCAAAGCCAAAGATAAGGCAGGAGCCCAGGGTGGGGAGGATCTGCCAGTTGCCGAAGATGAGGGCGGCAATGGCCAGATAGCCATATCCCATGTAAATGGAGGGAGAGAACTGGACCGAGAGGGAATAGGCGAAGCAGATGCCGCCCAGACCGCTGAGTCCTCCCGAGAGCATAACGGCCAGGAAGCGGACCCGTCCCACATCCACACCTGCGGCATCCACTGCGTGGGGGTTGTCACCACAAGCCCGAAGGTGCATGCCAAAGGGCGTTTTGTAAAGCACGTACCAGGCCGACAAAGCCACCACAATGATAATGACCTCAAAGGGATAGACATTGGTGAAAAAGGCGCCCAGAATGGGGATCTGGGAAAGGAGAGGTACCGAGAACCGGGCCGAGGGAATGAGCTTGAACTGACTGGAGGCGGCGCCGAAGATGCTCTCGTTGAGCTGGCTGGTGAGGAACCCGGTGAGGGCGGTGGCTAAAATATTGATGACCACGCCGGAGATCACCTGGTTGGCCTTAAACTTGACACACAGTACCGAGTGGATGGTGGCAAAAAGCATGCCGCCCAAAAAAGCGAAGAGAAGAGCGATGTACATGGGCATTTGGCTGTCCGGGGCAAAGAACATAAACTTCTTGACTACCAGCACAGCCGCAAAAGCGCCCATAAAAGCACCAAAGCCCTGGAGGCCTTCGACGGCCAGGTTGGTGACGCCGCTGCGCTCCGAATAGATGCCCCCAATGGCCATGATAAAGAGAGGGAGGGCAAAGGGCAGGGTCTCAACGATCAGGGTGTGAAGAGTATCCATCATCATACCCGCTCCTCCTCCTTTCCAGATTGGGTGACGCCGGCGGATTCCAGCGCCTTCTGCCGGCTGCGCTCAATGAGATAGCTGAAATAAGCGCCGCAGGCCGAGAACAGAAGAATGAGGCCTTTGATAAGGGCGCCGATCTCCTGACGTACTCCCACGGAGGAGCTCATGTAGGTGCTCCCCTTGTCGATGACCGAGATAAAGAAGGAGGAGAGCAGAATACCCAAGGGGGTGGAATTGCCAAGAACGCATACGGCAATGGCGTCAAAGCCGGTGGAAATGAGGGTATCGGGCTGAATGGAACCAACGTAGCCCAAAAAGTAGGTAGCTCCCGCCAGTCCGGCCAGAGCTCCTGAGATGGCCATGGAGGCCACCAGGTTCCGCCCTACGTTGATGCCGGCGTATTTGGCGGCCTTGGGGTTGGCGCCGATAGCCCGGAACTCAAAGCCAAGCCTCATCTTGTCGAAGAGGAAGCGGATAAGAAAGACGGCAGCCAGCGCCAGGATGATACCCAGCGGAATGTCGATCTTCAGACCGAAGATCTCAGTGTCCATCAGAGAAAGCCGGGCGTTGGGGTTGATGGGCATGGACTGCCGGGTCTTAGGGTCGGAGATACCCGGGAGCTTAACACAGAAGCTGACCCAGTACCGAATGATGTAGTTGAGCATAATGGAGGAGACGACCTCACTGATGTTCCACTTATACTTGAGGAAACCGATGAGGGAGGCCACCAGAGCGCCGGTGACGGCGCAGATAATAAGAACCAGAGGCTTGGCCACTGCAGCGGGAAGCCCGGAGTAGCCGACGGTAAGGGTGGCAGCCAGTCCGGCGAGAAGCATCTGTCCTGAAACACCGATGTTGAAGAGGCCGGAGCGCATGGCCACCGCCACCGCAAGAGAGGCAAAAAGCATAGGAGTCCAGGCATTGACGAAGCTCATAAAGTCAGTGAACATATTCTTATGGGCGGCGTAATTGGCCTTGGGGACGAGGCCGGAACCCCGCAGGAAACTGACATAGCCGGTAAGGGGATTTTTACCCAACAAAAGGAAGACAATGGCGCCGGCCAAAAGGCTCAGCAGGATGGCCAACAGGGGAATGGTGATCTTCTGACGTTTTTCATCGCCCATGAGGCTGCGGAATACCGGGCCGATGCTGCCGCTTTTTTGTTTCATGCCTGCTTCACCCCCATCATGAATTGTCCCACCTCGTTGGTGGTCAGGGTCTCAGCAGGGGCAATCTTCTGCATCTCTCCAGAGAAGATCACCCCAATGGTGTCGGCCAGCCCCATAATCTCATCCAGCTCCAGAGAGATCAGAAGAATAGCACGGCCCTTATCCCGCTCCGCCAGAATCTGACGGTGGATGTTCTCAATAGCGCCGATGTCCAGACCCCGGGTGGGTTGGACAAAGATCATTAGCTTGGAGCTCAGCTCGATCTCCCGGGCAATGATAGCCTTCTGCTGATTGCCGCCAGACATAGACCGGGTGATGGTATGGATGCCCTGGCCGGAACGCACGTCATATTCCTGAATGAGCTTCTCACCGTAGGAATCAAAGGCTGCATGGTTCAGAATTCCCTTCTCGCAGAAAGGGGGTTTGTAGTAATTCTTCAGGGCCAGATTGTCGGCTAAGGTGAAGTCTAGCACCAGGCCCACAGCCTGACGATCCTCAGGGATGTAGGAGAGCCCAGCTTCTTCGCCGGAGCGGTAGGCGGAAATGCCCAGGTCGCTGCGCTCCCGGATGGAGGAGCGAGTGATGTCGGCTCCGTCCAGGGTGATAGAGCCCTCTGCGGCAGGAAGAAGGCCGGTGACTGCGTCGGCGATCTCGGTCTGCCCATTGCCCGAGACTCCGGCAATGGCAAAGATCTCCCCAGCCCGAATGGAAAAGGAAATATCCTTTACAACAGGGAAGCCGTCAGAATTCTTGACGGTCAGGTGCTCCACCTTCAGCACCTCGGGACCAAAATGGGCGGGGGATTTCTCCACTACGAAATCCACTTCCCGGCCCACCATCAGGTTGGCCATGGTCTGGGTGGATGTGGCTGCGACATCCAGCACATCAATAAGCTTGCCGCGGTTCAAGATGGCGCAACGGTCAGCCACTTGCTTGATTTCCTCCAGCTTATGGGTAATGAGAATGATGGTTTTGCCCTGGTCCCGAAGCCCCCGGATGATCTGGAGCAGGAAGTCTATCTCCTGGGGGGTGAGGACGGCGGTAGGCTCGTCAAAGATAAGGATCTCAGCCTTCCGGTAGAGCATTTTCAGGATCTCCACCCGCTGCTGGGTGGATACGTTAACATTTTCAATTTTGGCGGTAGGGTCTACCTCCAGGCCATACTGTTTGGAGAGAGCGGCCACCTTTTCATTGGTACCCTTGATGTCCACCACAGGAAAAAGGCCCGCCATCTTTTTGGGCTCGATGCCTAAAATAATGTTTTCGGCAATGGTGTAGTTGCTTACCAGCTTAAAGTGCTGGTGGACCATACCGATGTTCAGACGGGTGGCATGATTGGGAGAAGAGATAACCTCCTTTCTGCCGCGGACCCAAATCTCGCCCTCGTCCGGCTCGTACATGCCGAAGAGCATGCTCATCAGGGTGGATTTTCCGGCGCCGTTTTCTCCCAGCAGGGCAAAGATCTCACCTTTTTTTATGCCCAATGAAATATCATCATTGGCCACAATGCCGGGGAAACGCTTAGTAATGTGCCGCATTTCCACGATGTATTCGGGGTTTGCCATAGCTTGACCTCCATTCATGTTTGCGGCTTCCGCGCGGTCGGCACGGAAGGGGAGTACCGCATTGAATTATTCAAAGAGCTCAGAAAGGCGCCGGAGTCCGGCGGCCTTCTCAAATCTTCGAAGAAACAAAGAAGGGGCGCTCCGCAGGTAGTAAATTCGCTACAAACGGAGCGCCCCAGGCAAGACGTGCCTTACGGGAGCTTACTTAAAGGAATCGGGGTCCACGCCGTTGAAGTTGGCGGCGGGTACGATGGTGCCGTCCTTCACCAGGGGGTAAGCCTCCTCCAGAGCCTTCAGAGTGGCCTCGGAAAGCTGATGACGGCCCTCGGCGGAAACATAGCCGGTGGAGTCGGTGTCAGCGTGCAGAACGATGTTCTGGCCCTTGAAGGTGCCGTCTACGATGGCGTTGAGTTGACGCTCCACGTTGATGGCCATGTTCTTCAGAACAGAGGTCAGAATGATGCTCTCGTTTCCGTCGTACTGGTCCACGTCGCAGCCGATGACCTTCACGTTACCAGCCTCCTTGGCGGCGGCGAAGACGCCGTTGCCCGAGTCGCCAGCGGCCACGAAGATGATGTCGCAGCCTTCTTTGATAAGGGCGTTACCCAGAGCCTTGCCGGCCTCCAGGTCGCCGAAGTTGCCGGTGTAGTTGCCGCCTACCAGGGTGCCGGTCACGTCGGTGCCGGCGTAAGAGGCCAACTCTACCATCTCAGCGGTAGCGCCCAGGTTCTTGACAGCGTAGTTCACGCCGGACTCAAAGCCGAACTGATAGTTTACGTTGGAGGGGAAGGCCTGGCCGTTGACTACGGCCACCTTGCCGGTCTGGGTCTCCAGAGCGGCGGCAATGCCGGCGAAGAAGCCGGACTCCTGCTCAGCGAACTGCATGGCGTAGACGTTCTCCAGCTCTACCTCGTTGCCGTCAGCGTCGGCGGGGAAGGAGTCCACCAGGATGAACTTCTTGTCGGGGTTGTCCTTGGCCAGGGTGCCAATGCCGCCGAACTGGAAGCCGGTGCACACCAGAACGTCGTAGTCGCCCACGATCTCGGTAGCCTTCTGAACGGCGGCAGAGGAGTCGCCGCTGGTCTCCTGAACGGGAGTCACGGTGTCAATGTCGCCGCGGCTGGCAATGAAGTTCAGGACGCCGTTGTAGTTGTCCTCATTGAAGGAGCCGTCATCCACCGTGTTGGGGCTGGTGCAGATGGCGATCTTCAGGCCGGTCTTCTGCTCGCCGCCCTCGTCCTTTTTGCCGCAGGACGCCAGGGTGAAGAGCATGGCCAGGGACAGGAACAGTGCGAGAAGTTTCTTGCTCGTTTTCATTTCAAGTTCCTCCTTAAATGATTTGGGACCCTTTGTGTATTTTGTGGAAATTCCACGACAAGTATATAATACCATGTTTCCGCAAAATGGCAAGGATGAATTTTGACAAAATATGAAAAAGTTAGAGAAGATTTTTCCATCTATTTTAGCAGGAAACTGGGTTTACGGCGGTTTATACCAGAAGAAAGGCTGGATCAGCAATTGAGATAGCCGCCGTCCACCACCAGAAGGTGGCCGTTCACATAGTCCGAGGCCGAAGAGGCCAGGAATACCGCCGGGCCCATAAGATCCTCGGGCTGGCCCCAACGGCCCGCGGGGATCTGGGCGTCAATGGCGGCTACGGCGTTTTTCTTGGTTCGGAGGGTGGCGGTGTTGTCGGTAACCATATACCCCGGGGCGATGGCGTTCACGTTGATGTGGTACTTGGCCCATTCATTGGCCCAGGCCCGGGTCAGGCCGAGGACGGCGTGTTTGCTGGCGACATAAGCCGCGTCTCCGCCGCCTCCCCGGCAGGACTGGACTGAACACACGTTGATAATTTTGCCGCCTCCTAAATCAATCATTTGCCGGGCAATGTCCCGGGTGAGGAGGAAAAGAGAACGTAAGTTTACCTCCATCACAGCGTCAAAGTCCTCCATGGTATGGTCCTGGGCGGCAGAGAGCCGGATGATCCCGGCGTTGTTCACTAAAATATCTACCCGGCCAAAGGCGGCGATGCACTGTTGAGCAAGTTGCCCGGCGTCGTCACTGTTGCCAAGGTCCCAGGTGATCTCGGCGGTTTTCCGGCCCAGGGCCTCGATCTCAGCCTTGGTGGATCCCATGCCGTGGTAGCCTACTCCCACGATGTCGGCTCCGGCTTGGGCGAGAGCGATGGCCATGGCACGGCCCAGGCCCCGGCTCACCCCAGTGACCACTGCCACCTTGCCGCAGAGAGAGAAGTCCATAAAATACCTCCTTTGATAAATTAATTGAGTTGGTCCTCTACCGGGGGATGGGGCAGGTAACAGTCCTCCGCCCGAAAGGCGGGGGCTACCACACAGGAGACCAAGGCAAACTCTCCTTGCGCCACCCGGGTGGTTTGCCAGACCTGGGCAGGAACGATCCCCACAGGATGGTCCGGCCCAATGAGCTGCTTGTTCTCCGCCTGGGGCCAGTCCCCGGTGCCTCCCAAGGTCATTTCCAGAGTTCCTCCGGCATGCCAGGTCCAGACCTCGTTGCTTTTCAGCTGATGCCAACGGGAGATCTCCTTTCCCTGGAGCAGATAGTAGATCACGCTGACAGTGGCGTCATCCCCGGAGCGCCAGTTTAGGGAGAACCAGCCCCCTTCGTCTACCAAAGGGGCCATCCCCAGCTTTTGGATGTATTCTTTCGCAGTCATGGATCAGCCCTCCCGCTTTTGGGCCAGCTTCTGGTAGAAGCCGGTCATGGATTTCAGGGTGTCGGCTTGATCCTGGGTCATTTCCACCCCGCCTCCCAATTGGGAAACATAGTAATAGACCTTGGCGGTTTGTTCCACGGTCTCTATACGGTCAAAGGCGGAGAGAAGGGAGGGGCCCCAGGTCAGCGCGCCGTGGTTGGCCAACAGCACCGCCGAGTGGTCCTGAACAAAGGGCTTCACCGAATTGGGGACCTCTTCGGTGGAGAGCATAGCGAACTCGGTGACTGGGACCTCGCCCAGACCTACCACCATTTCAGCCAAATACCGCTCATTCAGGGGCCGGCGGCAGATGGCAAAGGCGGTGGAGAGGGGAGGGTGAGCATGGACCACAGCCATTACATCGGGCCGCTCCCGGTAGACCATCCAGTGCATTTTGCTTTCCGAGGAGGGGTGCCGGTCTCCCGAAAGAATGTTGCCGTCCAAATCGGTTTCCACCAGCATGTCAGGGGTCATCCGGCCCTTACCTACCCCTGAGGGGGTGACAAGGATAGTCCCCCGTTCGGTCCGGGCGGACACATTTCCGTCGTTGGATACTACATAGCCCCGCTCGTAGAGCAGGTGGCAGATCTGGCAGATTTCCTGCCGCAGTTTTTCATCCATGGTTTTCCTCCTTAAAACGGGATTTGATAAATGTTCAGGGAACTTGTCAAAATCAGTCTATCATGGAGAGGTGGGAAAAGCAAGGGAGGGGCAAAAAAATCTGTCCCATGTCTTTGCATTTTGGAAAGGTTGTGCTATGATAAGAAAAACAGCGGAAAGGGGAAGAAAACCATGAATGAATGGGAAGCCTTAAAAGTAGAATGTCTGTCCTGCGGACGGTGTGGTCTGTCTGAGACCCGGCACAATGTAGTGTTCGGGGAAGGGCCCACTGACGCGGAGGTCATGTGTATCGGGGAAGGCCCCGGAGAACAGGAGGACCTGACCGGCCGTCCCTTTGTGGGACGGGGAGGTAAACTACTGGACGATATGCTGGAGATCATCGACCTGAGTCGTGAGAAAAACGTGTACATTGCTAACATGGTAAAGTGTCGTCCTCCGCAAAACCGGGACCCTATGAACATTGAACAGCAGGCCTGTTCTCCCTGGCTGGAGCGTCAGATACAGCTTTTGAAGCCCAAGCTCATTATTTGTTTGGGACGGATCGCCGCTATGACCTATATTCGGGAGGATTTCAAAATCAGCCGTGAGCATGGCCAGTGGTATGAGAAGGATGGGATCCTGCGTACCGCTCTTTTTCATCCGGCCGCTATTCTGCGGGACCCCCGGCGCCGCCCTGAGACCTTCGCGGACCTGAAGGAGATCCAGAAGAAGATCCGTGAGGTTTGCGACCACACCTATTAAGGAGGAAGGGACCATGACAAAGCTGCTGCAGTTGTTGGAGCGGGATTGTACCCTGACCCACGAGGAGCTTGCCGCCATGACCGGCATGACGGCGGAGGCGGTGGGGGAGGCTGTCCGGCAATATGAGAAGGACCGGGTCCTTTTGGGCTACCGGGCGGTGGTGGACTGGGACCAGACTGACCGGGAGGCGGTGACCGCCCTCATTGAGGTCAAGGTGACCCCACAGCGGGGGGAGGGCTTTGACCGCATTGCCCAGCGGATCTATCAGTATGATGAGGTGGAGAGCGTCTATCTTATGTCCGGGGCCTTTGACTTAACGGTCATTATTTCCGGCCGGACCTTGAAAGAGGTGGCCCATTTTGTGGGAGAGAAGCTTGCCACCATTGAAGACGTGACCGGCACGGCAACCCATTTCATACTCCATAAATATAAAGAAAATCATCTGATTTTTGAGAAGCAGGAGGAGCAGCAGGAAAGGTTTGTGTTTGAGTGATGATGGACTACGATAAAATCTTGTGTGGGAGGATCAAAAATGTTCCGCCCTCAGGTATCCGAAAATATTTTGACTTGCTCAGCGGTATGGAGGGGGGCATCTCTCTTGGTATTGGAGAGCCGGATTTTGTGACCCCCTGGCACATTCGGGACGCGGGTATTTACTCCCTGGAGAAGGGGTTCACCAAGTATACCCCTAATGCCGGCCTCTCTGACCTTCGGAGCGCCATCTCCCAGTATCTGAAGCGGCGGTTTGACCTGGAGTATACGGCGGTGGGGCAGATCATCGTTACGGTGGGAGGCAGCGAGGGGCTGGATCTGGCTTTTCGCTGTATGCTTGAGCCGGGGGATGAGGTCATCATTCCAACGCCGTCTTTCGTCTGCTATGGCCCCTTGGTCTCCATGGCCCACGGGGTGCCGGTCTACGTAGAGACCAAGGCGGAAGATGAATTTCGCCTGACGCCTGAGACGCTGCGGTCCGCCATTACCCCCAGGACAAAGGCGGTGGTACTGCCTTTTCCCTGCAACCCCACGGGTGGGGTTATGGAGCGCGCTGATTTAGAGGCTTTGGCCGAAGTGCTGCGGGGCACTGACATTATGGTGGTCTCGGACGAAATATACGCCGAGCTGACTTATGGACACCGTCATGTGTCCATGGCCAACCTGCCGGAGATGTATGAGCGGACCATTGTGGTCAACGGCTTTTCCAAGGCTTATTCCATGACTGGCTGGCGGTTGGGCTATCTTTGCGGCCCCAAGGAGCTCATCGCCGCTATGACCAAGCTTCACCAATATGGGATCATGTCGGCCCCTACCACCAGCCAGTACGCCGCCATTGAGGCCATGGCAAACGGGGATGGGGATATTGAGGGCATGAAGGAAGAGTATGATGGCCGACGGAGGTTTTTGGTGGACGGGTTCCGAAAGCTGGGACTCAGCTGCTTTGAGCCCCGGGGGGCGTTTTATACCTTTCCTTGTATTCGCTCAACCGGCCTTACCTCGGAGGAGTTCTGTGACCGATTCCTGACGCAGGAGCATGTGGCGGTGATCCCGGGTTCGGCATTTGGCCCGGGAGGGGAAGGCTTTGTGCGAGCTTGTTATGCCGCTTCTATGAAGGATCTGGCTGAGGCTTTGTGCCGGCTGGAACGATTTTTGAAGAGCCTGGAGAGTTGCTGAACCATCAAGAGAAGATCAGTCCGAAAGGAGAGACTGCTATGGCTTCTGTTACGGTAGAGGCTCCGGCCAAACTGAATTTGACCCTGGATGTGCTGGGCAAACGGGAAGACGGCTATCATGAGATGAAGATGGTAATGCAGTCAGTCTCTTTGGCGGATACGCTTACCCTGGAGCAAACTCCGGGGGAGGGGATCGCTTTGTTTTCCAATCTGAGCTTCCTGCCCACCGACGGGCGCAATCTGGCGGTGGTGGCGGCCAGAGAGTTTGAAAAGGCCGCTGGATGCAAGATGGGACACTTGGAGATCCGTATTCAAAAGCGGATCCCGGTGTGCGCTGGTACAGCGGGGGGAAGCTCAGATGCCGCCGCCGTTCTGCGTGGGCTGAACGAGCTCATCGGGCGGAGGTTCAGCTTGGTCCAGTTGGCCGGGATAGGGAGAGGGGTAGGCTCGGATGTGCCTTACTGTGTGCTGGGGGGAACCGCTTTGGCCGAAGGCCGGGGGGAGCTTATCACTCCGTTGCCCCAACTCCCGGCGTGTTGGGTGGTCATGGCGAAGCCGGGATTCTCCATTTCTACCCCGGAGCTTTTTGCCCAGTTTGATGGTAAGAAGACCCGCTGCCGGCCCAATACCGAGGGGGTGTTGACCGCCCTGGAGGGGGGAGACCTGGGAGGGGTTGCCAGAAGGATGTTCAATGTATTTGAAGAGGTTTTGCCCTTCCGAAAACGGGAGCGGGTGGAAGAGCTGAAGTGTCTTTTGCTGGACCACGGAGCCCTGGGAGCCTGTATGACAGGGACCGGGCCCACGGTGTTTGGTCTCTTTTCGGAAGAAGCCGCCGCATGGGAAGCATACCAGGAGCTGAAAAATCATTGCCGGGATACCTTCCTGACGCAAGCGCTTGGAAGTCAGAATTAAAAAAATGATTATAGAAATGAGTGGGTGATGAACCCGCTCATTTTTGTATGTATGAAGGAACAAAAAACTGTCAAGACTGTTGGTAACTCAACATTACATAGGAGGGTCTTGACATGAGACAGGAAAAAAGCAAGTTATACCGTTGGGAGCTGGCGCTTCTTTTGGGCGTTGGCGTGGCGCTGCTGATGGGGACGTGGACAGCGGGACAACAAAGGGCCCTGGCCGGGCAACTGGTGCGGCTTCACGTAGTGGGGGCCTCCGATTCGGAAGAGGATCAGGCGGTCAAGCTCCGGGTCCGGGATGCGGTTCTGGCAGAGGCACAGCCTTGGCTGGAGGGGGTATGTAGCAGGGAGGAGGCAGAGGCCGTGCTCGGGCAGCATTTGACGGAACTGGCCCAGGCAGGGGCAGAGGTCTCTTCGGGAGCCAAGGTCACGGCTGCCATAGAAAATGACGTTTGGTTTCCAACAAAGGAATATACGGACTTTTCCCTGCCCGCGGGGCGGTATACTGCCTTGCGGATCTTCATTGGTGAAGGGGAGGGTCGCAACTGGTGGTGTGTGGTGTTTCCGCCTCTCTGCCTGGGCTCAGTGAGCGAAGTGACCCAGGAAGTTGGAGGTTTTTCCTCGGAGCAGATCGAGCTGATCACTGGGGAGAGCGAGGGATATGTGGTGAAATTTCGGCTCATGGAGCTATGGGGTCAACTGACGGAAATGTTTCGATAAGTATGGAAAGAAAAAGTACCGCCTGCAAGTGTTTGCAGGTGGTACTTTTTCGCATGTTCCAGCGAAAGAAACTAACGGAAAATCACAAAAAGGAGGGCGGGGAGCTTACAGATCCACGGAAATTCTGAAAGAAACAGAATTCTGGATTGCAAAATGAGGGGGGGTATGGTATACTGATCCTGTTGTATAAAAGGGGGATATACCATGGCAGTGACAAAGAAAGCGGACGATTCCGCCTATCGGCAGTTTCGAAGGGAATTAGAGACTGGAAACCTTGGAAATCTCTATATTTTTCATGGGGAGGAGACCTATCTTCGGGACCACTACCTGGGGGAGTTGAAAAAGCGGCTGCTCACCGGCGGTCTGGATGATTTCAATTATCATGCGCTTCAAGGAAAGGACTTGAGCCTTCGGCGTTTGCAGGAAACTGTGGACGCTATGCCCATGATGAGTGAGCACACCTTTGTGGTGGTTACGGATTACGATATGGATAGGGGCGGCAAGGAGGAGCTTTTGGAGTTCCTGTCCGACCTGCCCGAGTATGTGTGCCTTGTCTTTGTGTACGATGTGCTGGAATATAAGATAGACCAGCGTTCCAAGCTCGCCAAGCTTCTGAAAGAGAAAGGGCTGGTGGTAGATTTCCTTCGGCAGGATCAGAACGACCTGACCGGGTGGATCGCCCGCCGTTTTCGTGCCCTGGGCCATGAGATCGGGACCGAGGAAGCAAAGTATATGATTTTCCTCTGTGGGGACCTGATGACCGGGCTCATCTCGGAGATCGAAAAAGTGGGAGCCTACGCCAAAGAAAAGCGGGTTACCCGGCAGGACATTGATGCGGTAGCCACGCCCCAGCTGGACGCAGTGATCTTTCGTCTTACCGATGCGGTAGCCGAGGGAAATTACGACAAGGCATTTTCTGTGCTGGGAGACCTTCTTCACCTGCAAGAGCCTCCCATTCGGATCCTCTCTGTGCTGGGAAAGCAGGTCCGTCAGCTTTACGCCGCCTGCTTGGCAAAGAAAAATGGGAAGGGAACAACCTGGTTGATGGAGCTTTTGGGGATGCGTTACAGCTTCCCGGCGGAAAAGCTGATGCGTTCGGCCAGAAGCTTTTCTATTTCCTGGTGCCGAAGGGCGCTAATTCATTGCGAGAAAGCCGATTTGCTGCTGAAATCCACGGTGGCGGACGGACGGGAGGTTCTGACCGATCTACTGCTGGACATGGCGGTGGGAGAAGAGGTCTAACATCTTAAAAAGTGAGGTTTTTGCCATGAATATATGGATGGAACGGTTCAAATTGCCCGAGGAGCTCTCAACGGTCATAGAGCACAGTCCCAGCGTCATCGTGCCCGAGAGTAAGGAGACCCTCTTTGAACTGATTTTTGGAAGCGGCCACGCCGGAAGCGTGGAGGTGAGCTACGACGTAAATGGAGAACAGGTTTTGGAGGCTACGGTGGCACGTTGCCGCAATGGAGCTGTGGTCAATTTTCCCGAGGACTACATGCGCCGCCGGGACCCGGACAGTATGCGGGTGGCCGACGGCCTTCCTTCGGATAAGCCCAAGTTTCAGGATATATACGGATACCCCTTTACAGAAGCTCGGGAGCAGACCATGGGCTGGCTGGCGTCTCAGGAATTGATCCTGGTGCCCTTTAAGGCCGGAGGTTATGAATATGGGTATGAGGCTCTGTTGGTTTGCCCACGGAACGCTGCCTTTTTCGCGATGTCTCTGGCCCAACTTCAGGCTTTCGTGAGCATTAAGGACGTTACAGATTTTACTCCCCGGGCTATCGTTTATGTGGCGCCGCCCTTCCGCCATACCCTGTTTGGAGGAAAACAGGTGGTGGTCCACGACCGAAGCAAGGAGCTTCACGAGGTTTTTTCCTACAATCTGTATCCCGGGCCTTCGGCCAAAAAGGGAGTTTACAGCGTTCTTATTGACATTGGTGAGCAGGAGGGCTGGGTCACAGCCCATGCCTCGGCGGCCCGGATCATCACTCCGTATGAGAACGAGATGGTGATGATGCACGAGGGGGCTTCTGGCGGCGGCAAAAGCGAGCTTCTCCAGGACGTGCGCCGGGAGGAGGACGGTCGGGTGTTGGTAGGGATCAACACCACAAGCGGCAACCGCCATTACATCAGCATGAGCGATACTTGTACCATTGAGCCGGTCACCGACGATATGGCCATGTGCAAGACGGAATTCCAGACCGGCAGCGGAAAACTGGCCCTTTCCGATGGGGAGGACGGCTGGTTTGTCCGGGTGGATGGGATCATGGAGTACGGAAACGACCCGGCCTATGAGCGGATCTCCATTCACACCAAGGAGCCCCTTATGTTTTTCAATCTGACAGGAATACCGGGGGCCACATGCCTTTTATGGGACCACACTCCTGATTCGGATGGTACCCCCTGTTCCAATCCCAGGGTCATCATCCCTCGGCGGATGGTGGAGAATATTGTAAACACTACGGTGGAGGTGGATGTCCGCAGCTTCGGCGTGCGGATGCCTCTGGCGACCCGGGAAAACCCAAGCTACGGCATCGCCGGGCTTATGCACATTCTGCCTCCCGCACTGGCTTGGCTCTGGCGGCTGGTGGCGCCCCGGGGCTTTAACAACCCCAGTATTTCCGGGGACGCGCCTTTGGCCAGCGAGGGTGTGGGCTCCTACTGGCCCTTTGCTACCGGCAAGGCGGTGAGGCAGGCCAATTTGCTGCTGGAGCAGATCTTGAGCAGCACGGCTACAAAGTGTGTGCTGATCCCCAATCAGCACATCGGCATTTATGAGATCGGCTTCTCCTCCGAGTGGATCGCCCGGGAATACCTGGCCCGCCGGGGGGGGGTGAATTTCCGTATGGACCGGCTGATCCCTGCCCGGTGTGCCATTTTGGGCTATTGCCTGAAAGAGATGAAGGTGGACGGTCAGCATATTTCGGCGAAGTTTCTCCGGCCTGAGCTTCAGGAGCGGTTGGGGGTGGAAGGCTACGACGCGGGCGCACAGGTGCTTACTGAATTTTTTGCCCGTGAGTTGGAGCAGTATGACACTCCGGAGCTCCACCCGGTGGGAAAGCAGATCATTGACTGTTTCCGCAAAGGCGGTTCGGTGGAGGACTACTGTGCTATCCTGCCTCTGGGACTGGAGTAAGCCATGGTCCGAGTCAAGGAGGCCATTGTGGTGGAGGGACGGTATGACAAAAATACCCTCTCTCAGGTCGTGGACGCAGTCATTTTGGAGACCGCCGGCTTTGGGATATTCAAAGATGAAGAGCGTCTCCATCTTCTGCGCCGACTGGCCCAAGAGCGGGGGCTTATTGTGCTGACCGACTCGGATGGCGCCGGTTTTGTGATTCGTAATTATTTGAAGGGGGCAGTGGATCCTTCTCAGGTGAAGCATGCGTACATTCCTGACCGACCAGGTAAAGAGAAGCGGAAGCGCAAACCGGGGAAGGAGGGAAAGCTGGGGGTGGAGGGAATGTCTCCCCAGGTGTTGGTAGAGGCCCTCCGCCGGGGTGGAGCAACCTTTTTGGGAGAGGCAGAGGCACCGTCTACACGCCGTCCTGTCACCAAGGCGGACCTCTTTTCCGCCGGACTGTCCGGGACCCCGGAGGCTTCGTCACGGAGAGCGGCCCTCCTCAAGGCATTGGACCTGCCGGAGCGGCTGAGCCCCAACGACATGCTGGAGGTGTTGAACGCCCTCTATGGTTACGAGGGATTAGTGGAGCTGGGGCTTCTGGGAAAGAGAGAGGAGCTGGAATGAAAAAGACGCTGTATCTTATCGGTGGACCCATGGGGGTGGGGAAGACCACGGTCTGCCAGGCCATGAAGCGATTGCTGCCCAAAAGTGTTTACCTTGACGGGGACTGGTGTTGGGATGCCAGCCCCTTTCAGGTGACAATGGAAACCAAGGCCATGGTGATGGATAATATTTGCCATACCCTGAATAATTTTCTGGCTTGCTCCGCTTACGAAAATGTGATCTTTGGTTGGGTCATGGACAGGCAATCCATTTTGGACGAGTTGAAGGATGGTTTGCGGCTGGAAAGTACAGAAGTGGTACTAGTCTCTCTTCTCTGTGCCCCGGAAGAGCTGGGGGAACGGCTGGGCAGGGATATCGCGCGGGGCTTGCGGGCCCCGGATGTGGTGAAGCGGAGCCTACAGCGCCTTCCACTGTATAATGACTTGAATACCCGAAAGGTGGATACGACTGGGAAAGCGGTGGAGGAGGTCGTAAACAGAATTGTCAAAACTGACAATTGACGATTTGGCCTATAGGCGGTATGATAAAGTGCGAAAGGCAGAGTAGGGATTTGCGTGTATAGTGCCGGCGGGACGGGGAGTTGTCCGCCGGACGAAGAGAGGGAAGTCCTCCGCAGTGCAGATCCCGCATCCCGCTGCCGCATATAGGGCATATTATATTTCTCCCTCTGTGCGGCGATCCCCGAAAGGGGCTGCCGAACATACAGAAGGAGGAATTTTTTATGCAGAAGCAAGACAAGACCCTGTTCAAAACGCCCTTTTCAGCCGCCTATTGGCGGACTGCGGCAGGAGAGCTGAAAAACATTCGCATCCTCGCCTTTGCGGCCCTGATGATCGCAGCCTGTACTGCACTGACTCTTATTCCATCTATTCCCACCACTGACCCCAACGTGCGAGTCACTTGGGGATTTCTGGCCCGGGCGGTTTGCGGCATGGTGGGGGGACCTATTACTGCTTTAATCTTTGGTGTAGCGGAGGATACCATCAATTTTCTGATAGCTCCTTCCGGACCCTATTTCCCGGGTTATGCCCTCACCACCATGATAGGGACCATGATATACGCCCTCTTTCTCTACCGGGTCAAATTTACTCCCATGTCACTGGTGGTACGGGTCTTTTTTGCCAAGCTTTTTACCAACATCCTTAACGTAACTTTGGGGGCGCTCTGGAGCTCTATTTTGTATAGTAAAGGGTACATTTACTACATGGTCAAAAGTTTTTGGAAAAACCTGGTGATGTTGCCTGTCCAGACGGCTATGCTTTTTTTTCTGCTGGTTGCATTGATTCCTATTTTGAGCCGAGTAGGGTTGATCCCCAGGGGCGACTTTGGCCATAAAAATAAGCAAAAGAACAAGAACGAGGAGCCATGGGAGACCTGAATCAGTTGAGAAACGCCCCGGACATTGTCCGGGGCGTTCTTTTATATCAGTCTGTGGCCCAGGTGGGTAAGGCGTAAAGCCAAGCGTACTCAGGGTAATTCTCCTGCAGTGTCTGAGAGAGCATTTGAAGCTCATCTGGTCTCCAATCCCGGGCTCTCTGATAGATCCGCACCGTGACGCCGTTCTGGAGGGAGAAGGTCTGTGGGAGCGGCTGATAGGCCAATCCGGGGCCGGAGCTCTCCAAAACCCACCGGGCCAGGGTAGTCACCACCCGCTGGTTGCTTTCTCCCAGGTGGGTCTGTAGCGGGTCTCCCACAATGAGGTAATCGGCACGGGTCACCTCCCAGTTGAAGGGGTCCCGCTTGTCCACTTCACCCGGAGAAATGAGTTGGGTCTGCTGTTGGGGTTGGGGAAGATTGAAGGAGGGCCGCAGGTTCCGCAGGATCTCCACATTGAGGGTAAAGGAGGAGGCCAGCACCGCGGCGGTGTGGGCCTCTTCTCGGGAAAGGCCATCCACAAAGTTGGTCAGGGCCACCAACTCGTCGGCATCGGAACGTTTGCTGCCGTAGAAGTGGAAGGAAGGCACTGGGGCAAAGCCGGGGATCTCCTGAATGGAGCCGGGCTGTGGCTTTGGAATACAACAGTTTACCGTTGTTACCAGCGCCAGGATCAGGCAGGGAAGGGTGGAGGGAAGGACCTCAAACACCGTGGCTGCCAAAAGGGCCAGACCAGGCACGTAGAGCAGAAGGTGCTGCTGACCATGGGTCTGGACTGTTACAAAGGCGAAGAAACAGACCAGGATCTGCACAAGCCCAAAGCAGATTTGTGGGAGGGACTTCGGTTTTACGAGCAGCAAAAGAAGGGCGGCTAAGCCTACCACGGCAAGGAAGATCAGCCCAAAATACCGAAACACCAGGAGAAAGTCGGTGTGGACCCCCAGGGCATAGGCGGAGTACAGGTCTCCATAGTTGGCCCCCAGGACTTTCTCCAGGAGAAAAGAGTACATAAAGCTCACCGAGCACACGCCGCAGGAGAGGAACAGGGTCAGAAAGTCCCGCCAGTCCCTTCGGGAAAAAAGAAGCTTTATTACAAAGGCAGCCACGCCGAAGGAGAGGGCGAAGAAGAAAAAATACCGCCGGAGGGTAAAGGTACACACAAGCAGAAATCCACTTGCCAGTCCCCGGGGCAGGGCGGGGAGGTCGCTGGTATAAATAGCATAGGCCCAAATCCCCAGAGAACAGGCGGCCACATCCACAAAGCCCACGATGCCCATATAGAGAAACATGGGGAAAAGTCCGGCCAGAAAAAGGGGAGAGAGCTTTTTTCGGCGGCCCAGTACCCAAAGACCCCACAGGCCGGGCAAGGTGTAGAGGTTGGCAATGGAAAAGAGGAATACCGCCCGGGAGCCGCCAAAGAGCCGCATCACCAGGGAGATGGGCCAGGCGAGCAGGTGATTGTAGTCCAGATAGATGGTGGTCTCCAGTACCCGGCGAAGCTGACCAAAGCTCAGAGGCTCCTGGGCCAGAGTCCGGGCCACCGACCAATATCCGGCGTTGTCCCAAAAGTATACTGTTTTAGAGGTGAGTACAAAGAGCAGGGTAAGCAGATTGACTACCCCGAAAAGAACGGCAAGCTGCCATTTTCCATCCCCGGAAAGTTCGGTAAGCTGCTTAAATGACCACAGCAAGGAAAGCGTGATCCCTGTGAAGACAATACCGTTGCCAGCATGGCACAGCAGCCGAAGGAGGGGATGGATGATAAGACTTCCCTGGGCGGTGAACATAGCGTAGCTGATGTCGAAGGCTGTACCCAGCAGGAAAGCGGCCACCGCGGTGATCGCTGTTTTCGGAGAGAACCCCCAGGGGAGGCAGAGCCTTTCCACCAGACGTGCCCGGAAGGCCAGCCAGCAAATTGCACCAGAGAGCAGGAGGGCGGCCAGGGACAGGAGGGAAAAGGTACTTTCGTTCCCGAAGGGGACCCAAAGCCGGACCAGCAGCCAGGCGGATATGCAAACCCATTCCCCCAGGCGGATCAGTAAACGTATGATCTGTTGGAGCTTCTTTGAGGAGATGGTCAACCCGGAGGCCATGTCATATCCCTTCCGCCCAACACGTGGAAATGGAGATGGTTTACGCTCTGCCCGGCCTGCTCCCCGATGTTGGAGACCACCCGGTAGCTCTCCAGTCCCAGTTCTCTGGTGAGGGAGGCGATGACGGTGAAGATGTGGCCCACCACGGCCCCATTGTCCTCATCGATTCCGGCTACTGAAGGAATATGGGCCTTGGGGACTACCAGAAAATGGGTGGGCGCCTGGGGGGCGATGTCATAGAAGGCGTAGCAGAGCTTATCCTCATAGACCTTGCTGCTGGGGATCTCCCCGGCAACGATTTTGCAGAACAGACAATCAGACATTGAGAGGCCTCCCGTTCTATATGAATTGATTTTGCTCTGAAGAGTAGACATAGCCTACCCCGGCCAGGGCCTGGACGAGATGCTCTCTGTCCTCGTCCAGGTCCTCGCACAGCTTGTCCAGATCAGTATACTGGTCCCGGAGCTTGGTGTTTATCACGCTCAGCAGAATAAAGGGGTCAGAGGGGAGGGACATGGCTCACACTCCCAGCTTCATGGACACGAAATTGTCCACCATGGCCAAAGCGTTGTCTACCATCAGGGGGTCCTTGCCGCCGCCCATGGCGGATTCCGGCTTGCCTCCGCCCGAGCCTCCGGCAATGGCTGAGACCTGGCGGATAATGTCGCCAGCCTTAATGCCCCGGGCCACCGCGTCGTGACCGCAGACCGAGAGGAAGGTGATCTTGTCTCCACTGACAGCGGCCAGTACAGCTACAATATTGGGGTCCTTATCCCGAAGCATATCGCCTATCTGGCGCAGGCGGGCGGCGTCGGCGTCCGGGATGGTAGCGGTGAGGACTTTCAGGCCGCCTACCTCATGTGTGCCGAAGAGGAGCCGGTCAGTTTCTCCGGCAGCCTCCCGGGCCTTCAGCTTCTCCAGGCTGTGGCGGAGCTCCCGCATCTCCTCTACAAATTGCAGGACCTTCTCTTTCAGCTCTCCGGGCTTGGCCTTGACCGCCGAGGCGGCCTCCAAAAGGGTATTACGCTGGCAACGCATGTTCTCCAGGGTCACCAGGCCGGTGGTGGCCTCGATCCGGCGGACGCCGGAGGCAACAGAGAACTCACTTTCAATATGGAAAATTCCCGCCTTGGCAGTATTGTCCAGGTGGGTGCCGCCGCAGAACTCCACCGAGAAGCCATGGCCCATGTCCACTACACGGACGGTATCCCCATATTTTTCACCAAAGAGAGCGATGGCCCCCCGCTTTTTGGCCTCCTCAATGGGGAGTTCCTCAGTGACGATATCATACCCCTCCAGGATGGCTCGGTTTACCAGGTCGGTGACCTGCCCCAGTTCCTCAGGAGTCATAGCCGAGAAGTGGGTAAAGTCAAAGCGAAGCTTGTCAGGCTCCACCAGGGAACCGGCCTGGTGAACATGGTCACCCAGTACCTTGCGGAGGGCGGTGTCAAGCAGGTGAGTGGCCGAGTGGGCCCGCATAATGGCCTTACGCCGCTCAGAATCGATCTTTGCGGTTACAGTATCGCCCACCTTCAGAGAACCCGCACTGAGCTTGCCCGAGTGCATATATTTGCCGCCCTTGTTTTTCTGGACGTCAGAGACTTCAAAGCTGGCCTTGCCGGAGGAAATCACGCCCTGGTCGGCCACCTGGCCGCCCATCTCGGCGTAGAAGGGGGTCTTGTCCAGAACTACGATGGCCTCCACCCCGGTGACGATTTCATCCACCAGTTCGCCCTCGGCTACGATGGCTACGACTATGGCGTCATCGATAGCGGTATGGTCATATCCTACAAACTGGGTCTCGGGGACTTCCTTGCCAAACTCCACACCGGCCCAGCCAAGATCGCCCAGGGCCTCCCGGGCTTTCCGGGCACGGATCTTCTGCTCCTCCATCAGGGCCTTGAAGGTCTCCACGTTCACTGCCATTCCCTGCTCCTGGACCATCTCGATGGTCAGATCGATGGGGAAGCCGTAGGTGTCGTAGAGCTTGAAAGCATCCCCGCCGGAGAAGCAGGTTTCTCCGGCGGCCTTGTGTCCCTCCAGCATTTCCTGGAAGATCCGCATACCTCCGTCGATGGTGCGGGCGAAGTTTTCCTCCTCGGTGCGGATAACCTTGATGATATAGCTTTGCCGCTCCCGCAGCTCAGGGTAATGGCCCTCGTTCTCATGGATGACTGTGTCGCAGACGGAATAGAGGAAAGGTTCGTTAACGCCCAGGAGCTTGCCGTGGCGGGCTGCCCGGCGGAGAAGCCGGCGAAGGACATAGCCCCGGCCCTCGTTGGAGGGAAGGACACCATCGCAGATCATGAAGGTGGCGCTGCGGATGTGGTCGGTAATGACCCGGAGAGACACGTCTTTATCCTTACTCTCTCCATAGTGGGCGCCGGTGATTTCACTGACCTTGTTGGTGATGTTCATGACGGTATCCACATCAAAGAGGGAATTTACGTTCTGGCACACCACGGCAAGCCGCTCCAAGCCCATGCCGGTGTCAATGTTTTTCTGTTTCAGCTCCTCATAATGCCCCTCTCCGTCGTTGTTGAACTGGGAAAAGACAATGTTCCAGACCTCCATATAGCGGTCGCAATCGCAGCCCACCGTGCAGCCCGGCTTACCGCAGCCATATTCGGGGCCCCGGTCGTAGTAGATCTCGGAGCAGGGGCCGCAGGGGCCAGAGCCATGCTCCCAAAAGTTATCCTCCTTGCCAAACTTGAAAATACGCTCGGCGGGAATACCGATCTCCTCGTTCCAGATGCGGAAAGCCTCTTCGTCGGCGGGGGTTGTCTCGTTTCCTGCGAACACTGAGGGGTAGAGCCGGTCGGGATCAATGCCCACCCACTCAGGGGAAGTCAGGAACTCCCAGGCCCAGTGGATGGCCTCCCGTTTAAAGTAATCCCCAAAGGAGAAGTTGCCAAGCATCTCAAAGTAGGTGCCGTGGCGGGCAGTGTGACCGATGTTTTCGATGTCGCCGGTGCGGATGCACTTTTGGCAGGTGGTCACCCGGTGACGGGGGGGCTCCTTCTCTCCGGTAAAGTAGGGCTTCATGGGGGCCATGCCCGAGTTGATAAGAAGCAGGGAAGCGTCTCCTTGCGGAATGAGGGAGAAGCTGGGCAGACGAAGATGCTCTTTGCTTTCAAAAAACTTCAGGTACATTTCACGCAGCTCGTTGACGCCAAAGGGGTTCGGATTTTTCATTGGTAACTACCTCCTAAAAATTATCGGATAAAATTGGTAAAAACAGGACTCTCACGCTGGGGAAGACCGTATGCCTCTTTGCCAAGTGAGATGGACTTCATCAAAAAGCTCATATTACGTGCCAGGGTCCGCATCATCTGCAGCCCTTCCGGGTCCTGCTCAGCTTCTCCCTGTTCCCGGCCGTGGATGCCGTTCCAATACTGGCCGGAAGCAATGGGCATGCCGGAGATGGCAAAGTATTTGTTCAGCTCATCGTAGGTAGCGGTCAGCCCTCCCCGCCGGGCGGCGGCCACGGCGGCACCCACCTTCATAGTTTTATCAAAAGATGTGCTGAAAAAGAGGCGGTCAAGGTATGCGATCAGGGTGGCGTTGGCCGAAGCGTAATACACCGGGGAACCCACCACAAGCCCGTCTGCCTCCTGAAACTTTTCGGCGGTTGTATTGACTGCGTCCTCAAAGACACATTTTCCCAGCTTTTTGCATTGTCGGCAGGCAATACAACCCCGGATGTCCTGGTTCCCGATGCAAATGAGTTCGGTCTTGATCCCTTCCTGGGCAAAAACCTTCTCCATCTCGTGGAGGGCCAGGTAGGTGTTACCCTCGGGATGGGGACTCCCGTTGATGAGCAAAACTTTCATGTGATCTCCTCCCATATTGTTGCTCGCGGAAAATAAAAACGCTTCGCCCCTGTGCGTCCAGGGGCGAAGCGATATATCCTCCGCGGTACCACCCTGATTATCTCCAAAGGAGACATCTCAGCCATCCTGTAACGGGGATGAGGCGTTTGGTCTCCCAAAACGCTCAGAAGTGGCATGTCTGTCCGTATTGCCGAGGGCTCTCACCGTCCCCTCTCGCTCATGACACCGTAACAAACTTAGCTTCGTCATTGCGGATATTATTGTATCACATTTTATGTGCCTGTCAAGGTGAAAATTCCTTAAAGCAGCAGGTTTTCAGCGGATTGATGAACCGGGGCTCCTATTTCGCTGGAAAAGAGGAACGAACTGAAGCGAACATCCATAGGGAGTGACTTTATTTTTCCGCTGCCGTTTTCTTTCGCAGGATGGACAGCGCCGGGGCCTGGCAAGGGAGGGTGAGGCGCAGAGCCATTTGGGGCGTGCGGGCCTCCTCCAGAGGAAAGCCCTGGCCATCAGCCAAATCGGCGGCAACAAAGGAGATGGGGGAGAGCCCTGGACCGATCAGCTCCAACACCTCGCCTCGATGGAATTTGTTCCTAAGGGAGAGAAGGGCGGAACCATCCGGGGCACAGGATGTGACAATGGCGGACACTTGCCAGTCCCGGATATACCGGGCATCTCCCACATACTGCTCAGGATGACCGAGCCAGAAGCCTTCAGAATAGGGGCGGTGGCTTACTTTGTCCAGCTCGGCGGCCCAAACCGGGTCCAAGGTCTGACCTGCCATGGCGGCATCAATGGCGTGACGGTAAGCGTTGGTCACCATACCGGCATAATAGGCACTTTTGGCACGGCCCTCGATTTTCAAGCTGTCCAGGCCAATGGAAATGAGCTCTGGGATATGGTCGATCATACACATATCCTTGGAGTTAAAGAGGTAGGTGCCCTCATCGGTTTCCTCTACCGGGAAGTATTCACCGGGCCGCTGCTCTTCCATCAGGGCATACTTGTACCGGCAGGGCTGGGCACAGGCTCCCCGGGAGGCGTCCCGCCCGGCCATATAGTTGGAAATGACGCACCGGCCGGAAAAACTGACGCACATGGCGCCATGGACAAAGGCTTCCACCTCCAATCCATTGGGACGCTTGGCGCAGATCCCGGCTACCTCGTCCATGGTAAGCTCCCGGGCCAGGATCACCCGGCTGGCCCCCTGGTCGTGCCAGAATTGAGCGGCAGCGTAGTTGGTGACCCCGATCTGGGTGGACATGTGGAGCTTGACCTTGGGGGCGTGCCGCTTGGCCAGGGCAAGTACCCCCACGTCGCCTACAATAAGAGCGTCTACTCCGGCGTCCTGAAGGTACTCCAGATACTCCGGCAGGGAGGCGAGCTCTGGGTTTCGGGGCATGGTGTTGCAGGTCACATGGACCGCCGCCCCGTGGCTGTGGCACAGCGCCACCGCCCGCGGCAGCTCCTCCCGGCTGAAATTGCCGGCAAAGGCCCGCATACCGTACATCTGCCCGGCCAGATAGACGGCGTCCGCGCCGTAGGCCACCGCCATCTGGAGCCGTTCCATATCTCCGGCGGGGGAGAGAAGTTCAACACGTTTATCCATGGTTATAGCGGTCCTGAGTGGCAATAAAGTCGGTCATACCACTGTAAGTCTTAAAGAAATGATGGGTATTGTCGTCGCCCAGAACGTAGTAATAATAGCCGGTGCTTTCAGGGTTGACCGCCGAGTAGAGGGCTGCCATTCCCGGGTTGGAGATGGGACCGGCGGGGAGACCGGGATAGAGATAGGTGTTATAGGGGGAGTCAATGGATTTGTCGGCTTCGGTGGGAGTGACGCCGCCGTTGATATAGACCAGCGTAGCGTCGATCTGAAGGTATCCGTTGGTCCCGGCTTCGTTGCCGTTCAGACGGTTATAGATCACGGAAGAGATGGTACGCTGGTCCTCGCCGTCAGTTTCCTTCTCAATCAGAGAGGCAATGGTGAGAATATCATGGAAGGAATAGCCCATCTCTTCAGCCTGGGCACGGAGTTCGTCGGTAAAGAGGTCGTCGAGACGAAGGATCATTTTATTGAGGACCTGAACAGCCGCGCTTTCGCCGCCACCCATATAGAACTGATAGGTGTCAGGGAAGAGATAGCCCTCCAAACGATGGTAGTCGCCCAAGGGACGGACTCCCTTTAGAAAATCGAACTTGTAATCGTAGGTGGCGGCTACCTTCTGCAGCGTCTCCACAGAGGAGACTCCCTTTTCCTCCAGGAGCGCAAAGATCTGGTCGATGGTATATCCCTCGGGAATGGTGACCTCAGTGGTCATACGGCTGCCCGAGCTGGAGCTCATGGAGTTTATAAGGGCGTGGTAATCCATGTCGGTGCTGAGCTCGTATGTGCCGGGTTGCAGCTTCCCTTTTTTTTCCACACCGGTAAAGACACAAAACAGCTTAAAGAGAAATTTGTACTCAATGAGGCCGTTCTCAGCCAGAAGGTCCGTCACATAGTTCAAATCGGCCACGCTGATGGTTTTGGTAACGGTCTCGGTGACGCCGTTAGTAGTTACCTCACTTTTCACCTCCCGGGGGGTGAAAATATCAGAAGGCAGGGTAATGACCGCTGAAGCGGCAGGCTTGTTAAGAGCCAGCACATCCCCAGCCCAGATCCAGCCGATGCCGGCCAGCAAAGCGGAGATGGAGAGCACCATCAAGACGTAAAGCAGGGGGTTCATGTGCTTTTTGCGGCGTCTGCGCCGGGGTTTTGGATTGCTGGAAGAGGATGCGGGACGGGAGGCGCCGCCGGAAGGCGAACGGCGGGGATGAGATTCTTGCGGCATTTTGCGATCACTCCAGTCAGGTTCAATAGTTTTTTGGAAAGTATCCCTCTTAGCCGGAACCAATCGGGAAGAAAGAGCATAGGATGCTTCGGATGGCGGCAAAGAGCGATCTGAAGCCGCCAAATAATTGACGAGGTGAAGTTTCTATGTGCTGTGGGAACAACGGTTGGGGCGGTAACTGCTGCTGGATCATTCTGCTCATCATCATTCTTTTCTGCTGCTGTGGAAATGGGTGGAGCGGTAACAACTGTGGTTGTGGCTGCAATAACGGTTGTGGGTGTGACAACGGCTGCGGCTGCTGCTGAACCAACAGATGAGGAGCGGGGCGATGCCCCGCTTTTCATTGCGCAAGAAAAGGACAAGCCACAGTTCAACCGTGGTAGTGGACACTCTCCCGAACTTTTTCCGAAATGGCAGGTCCTTTGAGGAGTTCCACCAGCTTGAGACCAAAAGAAAAAACGGAACCAGCGGCCTCCCCGGTGACAAGAATACCATCCGTAACAATGGGCGTGCCGTTTTGAAGGATAGCGTTAGACATTTGTGCTTCCATACCGGGATAGCACACGGCCCTTTTTCCCGCCAGAAGTCCCAGCTTGGCCAGAATCGTAGGGGCGGCGCAGATGGCGGCGACATACCGGCCATCTGCGTATAAACGCCGGATCAATTCCAACGCCTGGGGACAGGAGGAAATGGCCTCCACACCTCCCAGTCCGCCGGGGAGGAAGATCATCTCTATCGAACCGGGGTCCACTTGGTCCAGGCTTATGTCAGCTTTCACCGTGATACCGTGTCCGCCGGTGACCTCAGTTCCCTGAAGCGCAACCAGAGCCACCTCAACGCCTGCCCGCCGGAGCAGGTCGGCGGGGACAAGGGCTTCCGCCTCCTCAAAGCCAGAACCCAAAAGTACACATACCATGCAGAAAACTCCTTTCACATTGGTGAAGCGGAAATATGCTCCGAAACAAACCGCCAGATGCTTTGATGAATCTCCTCCACGCTTTTGAGCTGTCCGTCCCGGTTGGTGCAGGAAATGACCTGCCAGCCATAATGGGAGGCGGCGTTAAGGGCAGTTTGACGACAAAGGGCAAGATATTCCGGGTCTACTTCATGAATGTCGCCTTTGGTATTTGTGGCGGTTTCACGGGTGCGGAGAAGTTGAAGGGACTGCTGGGTGGGCATGTCCAAGTAGATCACCAGATCAGGGGCGGGAAGCCCCAGCTTGTTGTACTCAAAATCAAACAGCCAATCAAAGAAGGGAGGCTGCTCTCCAGGGGAAAGTTTCCCTCCCTGATGAACGGCGTTGGATGTGGTATAGCGGTCCGAAAGGATCAGCTCCCCGTTCTGGTAGTCCTTTCCCCATACCTTTCGCCAGGAGGCGTATCGGTCCACAGCGTAGAAGGTGGAGGCGGCGTATGGGTTCACGTCCGAGGGGTGGGAGCCGAACTCCCCACTCAGGTACATCCGTAGCAGAGCGGAAGAGGGCTCCTGGTACTGGGGGAACACCAGCCGCTGGAAAGAACGGCCGCCTTCGGACAGACGTTGGCAGAGAAGTCGAAATTGGGTGGATTTCCCTGAGCCATCGGTCCCTTCGATCACAATAAGTTTTCCTCTGTGCTCCATATCATTTTCCTCCCAAACGGGCCATAGCGGCATCTACCAGGATCATCGGAAGCTTGGCCATTCGCCCGATCCGCTGAGGTTCCTTATAAAGCCGGTAAAGCCACTCCAGTCCAGCCTTTTGCATTGCCACAGGGGCACGCTGTACATTCCCGGCAAAAACATCCAGACAGCCCCCGAGTCCGACAGCCAACGATGCCCCGGTGGCAGCGCCGTTTTTCTTCATCCAAAGCTCCTGTTTGGGCGCGCCCAAACAAACAAAGACCACGTCGGCCCCAGAGGTCTTGATTTTCTCCACCACCGGGCCGTCCTCGTTAAAGTAGCCGTCGTTTGTGCCGCAGATGATAAGCCCCGGGTGGGAGGCTCTGAGGTTTTGAGCGGCCTGCTCTGCCACGCCGGGCTTGGCGCCCAAGAGGAAAAGCTTTTTTCCCGAGAGAGCCATAGAGGCCATAAGTCCCTGGGCAAAGTCCACGCCGGTAGCCCTGCCCTTTAGGGGCCGCCCCAAAATTTTTGAAGCGTAGATGACTCCAATGCCGTCCGGCAGAGACAGGTCGGCACCGCCGAGTACCGAAGAAAACTGGGCGTCCTTTTTTGCGGCCAGAATAAATTCCGGGTTGGGGGTCACTACGTAGTGAAAGCCAGGCTTGTCCATAAGGGCAACACCGAGAGAGACGGCTTCCTCAGTGACCACATTATCAATGGCGACGCCTAAAATGTCTATTTTCAAGAGGCCGCCTCCTTACTGGAAATGATTTGTGATTTCCAGTGTAGCATATTTTTTGAAAAAAGTCTATGAAAATACCATAAAGATGGTGGAAATTTCCGGGACGCTTACTTAAGGGCGGCGGCTACCTTGGAGAGGGTATCGGTGTGGAGGTGATCGGCCAGATGGGTATAGATCCGTCCAGTGGTGGAGGGGGTGGAGTGGCCCAGGGCCTTTCCGATGTCAAAAAGGGGCGCTCCCTGGGCGGAAGCCACTGTGGCGAAGGAATGGCGCAGGCCGTGGAGGGTGAGGGGAGGAAGTCCATTGTCGTGGATGAAGTGGGTGAAGGCGGCGGTCAACAAATTGGGAGAAATGGGCCGGCCCCGGCGGTTCAGGATAATGAGCTTGTCGTCCTTCCAGGGGGTAGACGTCGCCCGGAGCTTTTGGGACTGGATTTCCCGCTCCCGGAGCAGAAGGGTGTAGATCTTTTCCTCCATGTAAAGGACCCGGGTGGAGGAGCGGTTTTTGGTGTCCTTTTCCACGATGGTGGCTCCAGCCGCGGTACGGGCGGCCCGGATGTGGATCCTGCGTTGCTCAAAATCTACACAGGTCCACCGTAGGCCGCAGATCTCTTCCCGACGAAGGCCAAGGCTGCCGGCCAGATGAACAGGAAGCTCCAGCTCGTGATTTTCCAGTAGCTGATAAAGCAGCTTCAGATCCTCCGCGGTGTAAAAAGAGGTCTCCTTTTGGACAAAAGGGGGCGGTTCCACCCGGTCTGTGGCGCAGTGCTGGATCAGGTCTTGCCGTACGGCGCAGTGAAGGGCGGCCGAAAGAAGGGCGTGATGATGACGTACTGTGTTTCCACCCAGGTTTCTCTCCTGCGTGAGATAGGCATAGTACCGTTGAAGATCCCGGGGGGAGAGCTCCTGAAGAGGGATCTCCCCCAAGAGAGGAGCGACATAATTGTCGATGAGGCTTTGATAGCCGTACACAGTGGTGTAGGCCCGGGTTGGGATGACCACGTCACGCATCCACTCCTCCAGCCATTGGGACAGGGTGAGGTTTATAGCCTCAGCGGCCAGTTGCACCCGTGTCTGCCGGAAATTGTCCCGGGCCTGTCTGGCGGCAGCCAGGGTGGGGTAGGTCTGGTATCTGCGGATCCTCTGACCTGCCCTGTTCTTTCCAAAGTCCAGATAAAGATAATAGACCTTTCTCTGTTCATCGTAGGAAATACTTTTTTCCCGTGAGGTTCTGCTCATGATGGATAACTCCTTTTCCGTGATATAAAATGGCACACGGGACATACCCTATCATGATTTAGGAAAAAAGTGAATTCCCCGGCAAAGGATACCTTTGCCGGGGAACATAGAAGAAAATCAGGGATGGAGAGCCACGGCCTCGGCCACCTTTAGGCCGTCCACTGCCGCCGAGGTGATCCCACCAGCATAGCCGGCCCCCTCACCGCAGGGATAGAGACCGGGAAGAGAGGCTTGCAGGTCCTCCCCACGAAGGATACGGACTGGGGAAGAAGAGCGGGTCTCAATGCCGGTGAGCAGAGAGCCGCCGTCGGCAAAGCCGTGGAGCTTTTTATCCAGAATGGGCAATGCGCATCTGAGGGTGTCGGTCACATAGGTGGGCAAACAATCGTCCAGAGCGGAGGGGACTACGCAGGGACGGTAAGAGGGAGAAACGCCGTCCAACTGCCGGGAGGAACGTCCGGCGAGAAAATCATGGACAGATTGGGCCGGAGCCCGGAACACAGGCCGCCCTGGGGAATAGAGAGGGGGCAGTCCCCCAGTCCCAAGCTCCCATGCGGCCCGTTCCCAGTGTTCCTGAAAGCGGACTCCTGCCAGCGGGTCGTTCCCTTGGAAATCCGTAGGAGTGACGCCAACCAGAAAACCGCCGTTGATGTTCTGCCCATCCCGGGCCCGAAGGCTCATTCCATTGGTGACCACCTGACCGTAATCGCTTGCGGCGGCCACCACCTGTCCGCCAGGACAGACACAAAAGGTAAAGGCGCTTCGCCCAGAGGGGAGATGGCAAGCCAGCTTATAGTCGGCGGGAGGAAGCCGTTCCCAAGAGGGACCGTATTGACTTTCTGAGATGGCGGCCTGCCGGTGTTCTATGCGGCAGCCAATGGCAAAGGGCTTGGCCTCCATGGAGATCCCCAGGTCAAAGAGCATCTGGAAGGTGTCCCGGGCGGAGTGGCCAGGGGCCAGGATCAAAGTATCGCAAGGGAGCTCATAGGAGCCCGTTTCAGTCATGACCGAAATAGAGGAAAGGCGGCCATGAGAAGTACTGAGACCCCAAAGCTGGGATTCAAATCGAATGTCTGACCCAAGCCGCAAAAGCTCCTGGCGAATATTTTTGACCACGTTACGGAGTATGTCGGTACCCATATGAGGCTTCTGCTGATAGAGAATGTCCTCAGGGGCCCCATGACGGACAAATTCCTCCAGCACGGCGGTGATCCGGCGGTCGTGGGTTCCGGTGTTCAACTTCCCATCGGAGAAGGTACCGGCGCCCCCCTCGCCAAATTGGACGTTTGAGGTTCTGGAAAGTTGCCCGTTGTGCCAGAAATGCTCCACATCCTCGGTGCGTTCCTCCACACTTCGTCCCCGTTCCAGCAAAATGGGCCGGAGGCCGCACCGGGCCAGGAAAAGGGCGGCGAACAGACCGGCAGGTCCCATCCCTACCACCACAGGAGGCAGGGAAGAGCGTCGCAGAGGATGGGGAAATTGGTAGCACTCTGGGGACCAAAGACTTACGCCGGAGAGAGAGGACCGGGAGAGGAGTAAAGCCTCATCCTGGACCGTGACCCCTACGGAACAGATATATCGGATATCCTGCTTCTTTCGGGCGTCCACAGATTGCCGCAGCAGATGGACCTCCCCCAAGGAGCCGGGGGAGACCTTCAAATACTTGGCGGCTTTTCGTTTCAGCTCCTCAGAGGTAAAGCCCAGAGGAAGGGATAGATTTTGAATTTTCAACATAAATATCACCGGGTCAAGTGTACCATAGATCGAAGCGAAGGACAACTAAAAAGCGGAGGAAAGAGAGAAGTTTTTTCTTGCAATTCAGGGTGATAAAGAGTATAATGACAGAAACCTGCCGAGGTAGATATAATGGACAGGACTATCCCAGGGGGCAAGAAGAGTCTGGGGTGGCGGAAACCGAATCTTCAATGGAAGGAGTCTGGTAGATATGGTGTGCAAAAATGAGTATTTGAGAGGTATATATGAATCCATTAAAGTCCGAAATCCTCATGAGCCAGAGTATCTTCAGGCGGTGTGTGAGGTTTTGGAGTCTCTGGAGCCCGTGATGGAGCGCCGCCCCGAGTTGGAGCGGAATGGGGTCGTGGAGCGTCTGGTGGAACCGGAACGGGTGGTCATGTTCCGTGTTCCTTGGGTGGACGACAGCGGAAAGGTTCAGGTAAACCGGGGCTACCGTGTCCAGTTCAATTCAGCCATTGGCCCTTATAAGGGAGGACTGCGTTTTCACCCCAGCGTGAACCTCTCTATCATCAAGTTTTTGGGTTTTGAACAGATATTCAAGAATTCTCTTACCACCCTTCCTATGGGGGGAGGTAAGGGGGGGAGCGATTTTGACCCCAAAGGGAAAAGCGATGCTGAAGTCATGCGTTTTTGCCAGTCCTTTATGACCGAGCTATACCGCCATATCGGTCCGAATACCGATGTGCCTGCCGGAGATATCGGTGTGGGAGGCCGGGAGATCGGGTATCTCTTTGGGCAGTATAAGCGTCTCAGGGATGAATTTACCGGGGTACTTACAGGCAAAGGGATCAGCTACGGCGGGTCCCTGGCCCGGCCGGAGGCCACTGGATTTGGTCTTTGTTATTTTGCGGAAGAGATGCTCAAGGAGGCTGGTCGGTCCTTTGTTGGCCAGCGGGTGGTCATCTCAGGCAGCGGCAATGTGGCTATTTACGCAAATCAGAAGGCCACCGCACTTGGGGCTAAGGTGGTCGCCATGAGCGATTCCGATGGCTATATTTGGGATGATGACGGGATCGACTACAAGATCATTCAGGAGATCAAGGAGGTCAAACGTGCCCGGATCAAGACCTATCTCAGCTATGTGCCCTCAGCGAAATATGTAGAGGGAAGTAGTGGGATCTGGACGGTGAAGTGTGATGTGGCGCTGCCCTGCGCCACTCAGAACGAGTTGGACGCCGGGGGGGCTCATACTTTGGTGGACAATGGTTGTTTTGCCGTGGCCGAGGGGGCCAATATGCCCTGTACTCCCGAGGCGGTGCAGGTCTTTCAAAAGGCAGGCTTGTTTTTTGCTCCGGCCAAGGCGGCCAATGCAGGCGGTGTGGCTACCTCCGGGCTGGAGATGAGCCAGAATTCACTGCGTCTGGGCTGGACCTTTGAAGAGGTGGACGAGAAGCTTCATCATATTATGGTGCGGATCTACCAGTCCGCCTGCTCAGCTGCCAGGGAGTACGGCATGGAAGGGAATCTGGTGGCGGGGGCAAACATCGCCGGATTTTTGAAGGTGGCCGACGCCATGCTGGCCCAAGGAATCGTCTGAGTTTTTATCTACAGAATGAGCCCCCGGACAGGAGCAAATGTCCGGGGGTGTTGTATTTTTACGGAAAAAAAGAAATTTCTTTCCTCCAACGTTGAAACAGGCTTTGAAAAAGCCATGAAGTGTGGTATGCTGATTGATAATGACAGCAATCGGCGAAGCGGAAGAATATTGGGAAGAGAGGCGAGATAAATGCCGGAGCAAATCGAGGTTCGGGGCGCCCGGGTCCACAATTTAAAGCATATTGATTTGGACATTCCACTTGGAAAATTGGTTGGGGTGGCTGGGGTGTCTGGCTCTGGAAAATCCTCTCTGGCCTTAGGAGTGCTCTACGCTGAAGGATCCCGCCGGTATCTGGAATCCCTCTCCACCTATACCAGACGGCGAATGACCCAGTCGGAGCGGGCCCTGGTGGACGAGGTCCGCTATGTTCCCGCGGCGTTGGCCCTTCATCAGCGGCCGGCGGTACCAGGGATCCGCTCCACCTTTGGTACCGGGACCGAGCTGCTGAGCAGCCTGCGGCTTATGTATTCCCGCCTTGCCTGCCACCGCTGCCCCAATGGGCATTACATGCCGTCCACTCTGGCGGTAGCTGCCGGACAGCCCATCTTCTGCCCGGAGTGCGGAGAGGAGGTCCACGCGCCTGCTGCCGAGGAGTTAGCATTCAACAGTCAGGGCGCCTGTCCCACCTGCTCAGGCACCGGCACGGTACGACGGGTGGACCTGGACAGTCTGGTGCCTGACGAAAGCTTGACGATTGACGAGGGGGCAGTAGCGCCTTGGAATACCCTGATGTGGTCCCTGATGACTGATGTGTGCCGGGCCATGGGAGTGCGGACTAATGTGCCTTTTTCTGCCCTGACTTCGGAGGAACGGGAGATCGTTTTTTATGGCCCTGCGGAAAAGAAGCATATCCTCTACCGGCCCAAGAAATCGGATACCAATGACTTTGCTGAGCTGGACTTCACCTATTTCAACGCCGTCTACACTGTGGAAAATGCCCTTTCCAAGGTAAAGGATGAGAAGGGGATGAAACGGGTGGAGAAATTTCTGAAGCAGGACTGCTGCCCGGCTTGCCATGGCACCAGGCTCTCTGAGGCTGCCCGGGCCCCCCGGTTGCGGGGCATTTCTCTGGACGAGGCTTGCCGGAAGACTCTGTCAGAGCTGACAGAGTGGGTACGGGAGGTACCTGGGAGTCTTCCTGATGAGATGAGGACCATGGCCAAAAGTATTTGTGATTCTTTTTTAGATGTATCGAAACGGCTTTTGGAGCTGGGGCTTGGCTATTTGACACTTGACAGGGCAGGGGCAACCCTGTCCACAGGGGAACGGCAGCGGATGCAGCTGGCCCGGGCAGTGCGTAACCGAACCACCGGGGTGCTCTATGTGCTGGATGAGCCTTCCATTGGCCTTCATCCGGCAAATATGGAGGGACTGATAGGGGTCATGCGGGATCTGGTATCCGATGGAAATTCTGTGCTTCTGGTGGACCATGATACACAGATCCTCTCTCAGGCTGACTGGATCGTTGAAATGGGCCCTGAGGCTGGGGCAGGTGGCGGCAATGTGATCGCCCAGGGGACGATTCCGCAGCTGGAAGCTGACTCCAAAAGCCAGATCGGACCGTTTCTATCCGGGCGAGAGCCTCTTCGGGTCCGGCCCAGGTTGAGGGGAGAGATGTTCGTCCAAGGAGGGATCACCCTCAAAACCGGCGCCATCCATACGGTGAAGCCTTTGACGGTAGAGCTCCCCAAAGGGCGGCTCACCACTGTGACCGGGGTCTCCGGCTCGGGAAAAACCACTCTGATCCTGGAAAGCCTGGTTCCGGCTCTGGAGGCGTTTGCGGCAGGAAGAAAGCTGCCCGGCCATGTGGAATCGGTGGAAGCCGAGGGGATCCGGCATGTGAAGCTTATTGACGCTACCCCCATTGGGGTCAATGCTCGGTCCACTGTGGCGACTTATGCCAACATTCACGATGAGCTGAGAAAGCTTTACGCCAAGCTCCCGGAAGCCAAAGAACAGGGCTGGAAGGCGGGGGATTTTTCCTATAATACAGGAAGGCTCCGCTGCCCGGTGTGTGACGGGGCCGGAGCCGTCAGCCTGGATGTACAGTTTTTGCCGGACGTGGATATTCCATGCCCTCAGTGCAAGGGGAGCCGATACAGTAAGGAGGCCGACCGGGTGAAGTACCGGGTCTCGGGTGGAAAGGGCTATTCCTTGCCGGAGTTGATGGCATTGGACGTGAACACCGCTCTGGAGTTTTGCGAAGACATTAGACCGGTGGCTCAGCGGCTTCAGGTGCTGAAGGAGCTGGGGCTTGGTTATCTGACTTTGGGAGAGGCGACTCCCAGCCTATCCGGCGGTGAGGCCCAGCGTCTAAAGCTGGCCAGCGAGATCGGAAAGGGGCAGTCCGATTCGGTTTTTGTGTTCGACGAACCTACCATTGGACTTCATCCGCTGGATATCCGAACCCTTTTGGACGTGTTTCAGGCTCTCATCGAGCAAGGAGCCACCGTCCTGGTGATCGATCACGACCTGGATATGATCGCAAACGCCGACTATGTGCTGGATATGGGCCCCGGAGGGGGAGTGGCCGGTGGACGGGTCGTGGTTGCGGGAACGCCCCAAGAGGTGGCGGCCAATAGCCAAAGTGCGACTGGGAAATATCTGAAAGAAGCCTTTAAGCGCAGAACGTAATATTTGACAAAAAGCCCCCAAGGCCAGGTTCCGGGCCTTGAGGGCTTTTGTTGTTGCAGTCTGTTTTTAGCGGCATAGGGCAAAATAGAACAACAAATAGTGGCAGATGCTTCCCGCCAAAATAAAGAGGTGGAATACCTCGTGACAGCCAAAGCGGGGATTGTTTCTTCCCGGCCACTTTATGGCGTAAAGAATACCGCCTGCCGTATAGAGGATACCCCCCAGCAAAAGCAATGAAAATCCCCAGGAGGGCAGGACCAAATAGATAGGATAGAGGGCCACAAGGGCAAGCCAGCCCATAGCCAGATAGACCCCGGAGGTCAGCCAGCGGGGAGAGTTGATCCAGAAAAGGGACAGGGCGCAGGAAGCGGCCGCCATAGCCCATATCACAATGAGTATGCTCCATCCCCAGCCCCCTTCCGCACGAAGGGAAACGAGGCAGATTGGGGTATAGCTCCCGGCAATCAGAAGGGCAATAGAGCAATGGTCATATTTTCTCAGGGCCAACCTTCCGGGTACAGAGACTTTGACACAATGATAGAGAGTGCTGGCCGTATAAAGGCAGAGCATAGAGAGGCCATATATGGCAAAGGAAAGGGTGTGCCAAAGATCCAGCCCCAGAGCAAGAGAGCGGGTCAGAAGAAGAAGGGTGCCAGCGGCTGCCAGAACAATGCCTATGCCGTGGGTAATAGCAGACCAGGGGCGCAGACCGTCGTAGGGGTCTCGTCCCTGTTCGCCCCGCTTGATTCTCCAGTTCTTTGTGGCAGTGGCCTGGTGCCTGCGGTGAAAGGCATGTGTGGTTTCCATTCGGATCACCTGAATTCAAACTTTTATTGTGATTTTAGTATACTACGGCCACACAATAAAATCAAGAAAAACATGAAATATAATTATAAAAATTAAATACGAGGTTAAGACTTTGATCTGGGCTTGAAAATCAGGGCGATCAGATAACCAAAGAAAATGGAGGCGGTGATGCCGGCGGCCGCTGCGGTAACGCCCCCGGTGAGCGCACCCAGAAATCCTTTTTCCGCAACGGCCTTTTGCACGCCTTTGGCCAGGAGAAATCCAAAGCCGGTGAGGGGAACAGTGGCTCCTGCCCCACCGAATTCGACCACATATTTGTAAAGGCCGAGCCCCCCCAGTACCACGCCGCTAACTACATAGGCGACCAAGATCCTGGCCGGAGTAAGAGAGGTTTTGTCGATCAAAAGCTGTCCGATGAGACAAAGAAGCCCGCCGCAGAGAAAGGCTTTTGCGCAGTCCATCAATAATTCCATAGTATCCTCCTTATTTGCTGTTTGAGATGGCAACGGCATGGCAGATACAAGGGATAGATTCCCCCTGTTGGGTGGAAGTGGGGGAGAGCAGGGCCCCAGTGGGGCAGAAGAGCAGATTATTCCACTTTCCTTCCCGCATGCCGTTAAGCAGATACCCGGTGAGCACGGTGGCCGAGCAGCCGCAGCCTGAGCCGCCGCAATGGACATCCTGCTTTTTCAGGTCAAAGATCATGGTGCCGCAATCGTCGTAATTGGTCAGTTCGATCCCGTCCTTTTGAAAGAAATCGAAAATGACCTCCTTGCCCAGTTTGCCTAAGTCGCCCGTAACGATCAGGTCATAAAAGGAGGGGTGACGGCCGGTATCCCGAAAGTGGGCGGTCAGGGTGTCGTAGGCGGCAGGGGCCATGGCGGCCCCCATATTGTTGGCGTCCTTGATGCCTTTGTCTACCACCTTGCCTGTGGTTATATGGGTCACATAGGGGCCGGGGCCATCCTTGGCCAGGATCACCGCGCCTGAGCCGGTAACTGTCCACTGGGCGGTTGGGGTCCGCTGACCGCCATATTCCAGCGGAGTGCGGTATTGCCGCTCAGCGGAGCAAAAGTGGGAGGAAGTCACGGCTCCGGCAAATTGAGCGAAGCCTCCGTCCAGGATCATAGAGGCCAGAGAGAGGCTTTCTCCCATAGTGGAGCAGGCTCCATAGAGGCCAAAGAAGGGGACATCCTGCCCCCGGACCGCGAAGCCGGAACCGATGCACTGATTGAGAAGGTCCCCGGCAAAGAGGTAGTCTAAGTTAGAGATTGCTTGACCAGCTTTATCCAGGGCCATGGACAGAGCCAGCTTTTGCATAGCGGTCTCTGACTTTTCCCAGGTTTTTTCTCCAAAGGTGTCGTCCTGCTCGATGTGGTCAAAGCTGTTGGCCAGAGGACCGTCACCCTCTTTTTTTCCCACTACATTTGCGTGGCCGATAATGGCGGGCGGATTGGCCAGCGCCACGGTTTGGAGTCCCAGCTTTTTGGTCGCCATATTGTATCACCTGTACCTTCCATAGTTTCTTGGGGAAATGAGCTCCTATTTCATAGGTGAAAATAGTGTGAGCGAAATAGAAGAAAAATAACCGCAAAAACAGGAAGTTTTCGTTGTCCAAGTCGTTTACAGGGCGGGAAAGCTGTGGTAAACTATACTTATCTAAAACAATGAGCGAGGTGCTGAAGCATGATCCGTAAAGCAGAGCTTCAGGAGCTTCCGTTGCTCTACGACATAGGCAAAAAAGCCAGAGCCTACATGGTGCGGACCGGAAATCCCACCCAGTGGGACGCGGGTTACCCGGATCTGTATCTGCGGGAGGATATCAAAAAGGATCATCTTTATGTTTTGACCGATGAAAAAAACTGTCCCCACGCTTTTTTTGCCTTTATCTTGGGGGAAGATCCCAGCTACAGGGTGATCGACGGCGAGTGGCTGAACGAAAAACCATACGGGACCATCCACCGCCTCGCCTCGGATGGGGAACTGAAGGGGGCATTTGGGATTGTTCTGGAGTTCTGCCGAAAGATCTGCCCCAATATTCGGGCGGATACCCACGAAATGAACCGCACCATGCGTCATCTGCTGGAAAAGCACGGCTTTACCCGGTGCGGGTATATTAATTTGGATAAGCAGGAAGGAGATACCCTGCGGGTAGCCTACCAGCTTTGGGGGAGCTTTCTTGGAAAGGAATGAACAAGGCATGGACGAAAGGAAACGAACATTGGCTTACCTGTGCCCAAAGTGTAAGCAGAGCGTTGTAGTGGAGGAAAGCGAATTTCGCCTGGCGGCGGCCCCCATTCAATTTCCCTGCCCCTGTGGCGGTTCTGTGCTGGGGGTGGAGATGGAGGCGGATCATGTGGATCTGACCGTCCCCTGTGTTTACTGTGGGGAGGACCATCATGTTCGCTGTTCCGCTCATGGATTTCTTCATGAGAAGGCTCTTGCTTTTTCCTGTAAGGTGACTGGGCTTGACTGCCTTTATGTAGGAGAGGAAGGGGCGGTGTTTCAAGCGCTTCGCCGCCTGGAGGAGGCGACTGCCGGCTGGGAGCAAAAATCGGAAGACGAACCCTTTCTGAACGAAACCATTATGAGTGAGATCTTGGGCGAGCTAAAGGAGATCGCCGCCCGTGGAGGGCTCTCCTGCCGTTGCGGTTCAAAAAAATATAAGGTGAAGGTCAAATTCAGTTCTGTGGAGCTGGAGTGTGGAGAATGCGGCGCCCGTATGCGGCTGCCTGCCGCCACGGGAGAGGACCTGGAGGAGCTCTGTTGCCAATATACCCTTCTGATTGGTGGAAAGGAGCAGGGCTGATGAGCATGTTCTATGAGGCTACCTATCTGGTGGATTCAAGAGATACCGACCTCTTTGCTCAGTGCCGGCCTTCCGCCTTACTGGGTTTTCTTCAGGAGGCCGCCATTCAGGCGGCTGGTGAGATCGGTGTTTCCCGGGAAAAAATGATTCAGCAATATCATGCCTTTTGGATGCTGTCCCGGGTACGGTACAATCTGAAACGTCCTTTGCGGTGCGGGGAGAGGGTACGGGTAAAAACCTGGCACCGCGGAGGAAAGTCTGCCATGATGTATCGGGATTTTGACCTCTTTGTGGGAGAGGAGCATGTGGGAGAGGCAATTTCCATCTGGGTCCTGACTGAGTTGGAAAGCCGCAGGCTCCTTCGGCTTTCTGATGTGTCGGAATTTGAGAGAACGGATGGAGGAGAGCTGTGCCGGAGCGAGCAGCTCCACAAGCCCAGGCCCCCGGAAGAGCTGACTCTATCCGAGGTTCGGCGGATGCACTATTCTGATACGGACATCAACGGCCATGTGAATAACGGAAAGTATGCGGATTTTGTTTGTGACGCTTTGTCTATGGAGGCCTTGGGGAAAGGAGCCTTTGTATCCTCACTCCAGTTGGGCTATCTGGCCGAGTGCCTGCCCGGAGAGGAAATATCCCTCTATACGGGCGGCGAAGGGCGGGAACATTTTGCTCTTGGCCGGGGCGCAGAAGGAAAAGAGCGGTTTCAAGCAATTTTGACCCTTGACAAGCTGGCTTAGGAAGATTAAAATAGATAAAATTTATTAAGAAAGAAGGAAGATGCCCTATGGTCAACTCAGATGCCTCCCAGAAGTTTTTGAAGCAGGGACTTACTTTTGACGACGTACTGCTCGTACCCGCGAAAAGTGACGTGCTCCCTGCGGACATTGACCTTCACACACATCTGACGAAAAAAATCGTACTCAATATTCCCTTGATGAGCGCAGCCATGGATACCGTTACCGAATCCCGCATGGCCATTGCCATCGCCCGGGAGGGCGGTATCGGCATCATCCATAAAAATATGTCCATCGGTCAGCAGGCTGAGCAGGTAGACATGGTCAAGCGCAGTGAGAATGGGGTCATTACCAATCCCTTTTTCCTGGCCCCCGGCCATACCCTGGAGGAGGCCAACGAACTGTGCGCCAAATATAAGATCTCCGGCGTACCCATTTGTGACAATGGAAAGCTGGTTGGTATCATCACAAACCGGGATATGAAGTTTGAGACCGATATGAGCCAGCTGATCGACAATGTGATGACCAAAGACAACCTGGTTACCGCCCCCGAGGGGACCACTTTGGATGAGGCGCGGGAGATCCTGCGTAGGCATAAGATCGAGAAGCTGCCCATCGTGGATCAAGAATTCCATCTCAAGGGTCTCATCACCATCAAGGATATCGAGAAGGCGCAGGTCTATCCCAATTCCGCACGTGACGAGAAGGGACGTCTCCTGGTGGGGGCCGCCATTGGTGCCACAGGTGATGTTCTGGACCGGGTCCGTGCTCTGGTGGATGTGGGTGTGGACGTGTTGGTACTGGATTCAGCCCATGGTCACAGCCACAATATCATTGAGAGCGTCAAGCGGATCAAGGCCCTTTATCCTGATGTACAGCTCATTGCGGGGAATGTAGCCACAGCGGAGGGGACCCGGGCCCTTATTGAAGCGGGCGCTGACTGCGTGAAGATCGGAATCGGACCCGGCTCTATCTGTACCACCCGCGTGGTGGCCGGCATCGGCGTGCCTCAGATCACGGCCGTGTACGATGCTGCCTGCGTAGCCAAGGAGTATGGCGTTCCTGTGATCGCCGACGGCGGCGTTAAGTATTCCGGCGATATTGCCAAGGCTATTGCCGCAGGCGCCAATGTGGTCATGCTGGGTTCCTTGCTGGCTGGTTGTGAAGAATCTCCCGGAGACACCGAGGTCTTCCAAGGGCGGCAGTTTAAGGTTTACCGTGGAATGGGCTCTTTGGCAGCTATGGCCAAAGGCTCCAAGGACCGTTACTTCCAGGAGAACAACAAAAAGCTGGTCCCCGAAGGCGTGGAGGGACGGGTACCCTACAAGGGAGCCACCAGCGAGACGATCTATCAAATGATGGGTGGCCTTCGGGCCGGTATGGGCTACTGCGGCTGTGGCACCATTGGCGAACTGCAGGAGAAGGCCCAGTTTATGCAGATCACGGCAGCCGGTCTTCGGGAATCCCATCCCCACGATATTTATATCACCAAAGAAGCTCCTAACTACACCGTTAATCCTCAGTAAGCATATAATTAAGTGTATGGGCCGCGTCGGGAAACCGATGCGGCCCATATTTTGTATTAGGGGTTGCAATCTTATACAAAACAAGTTACAATATGGTTACAATTTCTCTTCGGAAGGAGTAGTTACTTTGAAAAGAAAAGTTTTGGGCGGTATTTTGTGCGCAGTTATGCTGCTGGGCATTGGAACTCCGGCTTATGCGGAGGAGACGCCTCCTGTAGTGGAAGTGGCCGTAGATGGGGAACTGGTGGAGGTGGAGGCTCTCCTCTATGGTGGGACCTCATATTTTCCGTTGGACGAGACTGTCAAGCTTTTTTATCCCCAGGCGGAGATTCAGAGTGAGGGGGGGATCTGCACCGTTTTGGACGAGTCTTTTACCATGACAGCGCAGGTTGGAGGAGCCTATCTGGTCGTAAATGGACGGTATCTTTACTCTGCGGAGGGACTTAAAGAGCGGGACAATGATGGAATGGTCATGGTACCGGCCCGGCTTCTCGGAAAAGCTCTGGGCCTTGGAGTCGATTGGTCCGGCAGAGTGGAGTTCACCACAGGGGGAGAGCCTCTTTCCGCGGAGGATGTTCCCTATACAGAGGATGAACTGGATCTGATCGCCAGGGTCATCACCCATGAAAGCGGAAACCAGTCCCTGCAAGGAAAGATGGCGGTGGGAAATGTGATCCTGATCCGAGTGGCCGATAAGAGATTCCCGGCAACCGTTTCTGAGGTGATTTATCAGAAAAATCAGTTCCCGGGGGCTACCGGCATGGAGCCCAACGCGGAATCTATCCTTGCTGCCAAGCTGGTGCTGGAGGGAGCAAACGTAGTTCCCGGGGCATTTTATTTCAACGGTGTGGGCAAGTCCTGCTGGGCATCCAGAAATAAAACGCTGCTCTACACGATCGGCGGTCACGCCTTTTACGGATAAGAGAATCAAAAGGGCGGGGTATCAATAACCCCGCCCTTTTGCTGTATTTTGTGAAACCGACTTTAACAAAAAATC
>CAJUEU010000016.1 GCA_910585735.1 uncultured Oscillospiraceae bacterium
GTCGATGCAGCCCCAAGGGGTGTAGCCCATCAGGTCCACGCCGTCCTCCACCGCCTTGGCCATCTCCTTGATATGCTCCCGGAGGTAGTCGATGCGGTAGCTGTCGTGGAACTTGCCGTCCTCGCTCCGCTCGTCGTAAGCGCCCAGGCCGTTCTCCACCACCATCAGGGGGATCTGATAGCGGCCATAGATCTCATTGAGCACATAGCGAAGGCCCTGGGGATCGATCTGCCAGCCCCAGTCGGAGGCCTTCAGGTAGGGGTTCTTGATACCGCCCATCAGATTACCCGAGGTGGTCTCCCCCTCGTGGGTGGTGACACAGTTGGACATGTAGTAAGAGAAGGTATAGAAGTCCACGGTGCCTTCCTTCAAAATCTCCAGGTCGCCGGGCTCCATCCTGAGCTCCACCCCCATCTCCTTCCAGAGCCGCTTGGCAAAGTGGGGGTATGCGCCCCGGACCTGCACGTCGCCGCAGTACCAGTTGCCCTCCTGCATCTTCTTCTGGTTGAGGATCATGTCGGAGGGGTCGCAGGTCAGCGGATAGGTGGCCATAAAGGCGATCATGCAGCCCATCATAAACTGGGAATACTTCTCATGGGCGTACTTCACCACCTTGGCCGAGGCGATGAACTGATGATGGAGGGCCTGAAGCCGGGTCTGGGCAGAAGTGTCAATGCCCATGGCAGGGCCTTCGTAGCCCTGGCAGGTACCCAGGCCCAGAACGGCGCCGAAGCCGGACATACCACAGTTGATCTCGTTGAAGGTGAGCCAGTACTTCACCTTGTCCTTGTACCGCTCGAAAATGGCGTGGCAGTAGTTCTCATAGAAGCCGATGAGCCTGCGGTCGGCCCAGCCGTTGTACTTCTCGGTGAGGGCATAGGGCAGCTCATAGTGGGAGATGGTGACCAGAGGCTCGATGCCGTGCTTTTTGCAGCAGTCGAACACCTTGTCGTAAAATTCCAGGCCCTTCTCGTTGGGGGTTGTCTCCTCCCCGGTGGGGAAAATGCGGGTCCAGTTGATAGAGAGCCGGAAGCACTTAAAGCCCATCTCGGCGAAGAGGGCGATGTCCTCGGCGTAGTGATGGTAGAAGTCGATGGCCTCGTGAGAGGGGTAGAGCCTGTCGGGGCGGATCTCGGTGGTGATCCACTTGGGTACGGTGTGGCTGCCGTTGGTACACAGATCGGGGACCGAAGGGCCCTTGCCGTCCACGTCCCAGCCACCCTCGAACTGGTTGGCGGCGGTGGCCCCGCCCCAAAGGAAATCCTTGCGGAATACGCTCATAGGAAACACTCCTTTATGATAATAAGAGCCGCCCTGCCCAGAAAGACAGGGCGGCTTGACCGGGCTTGTGACGCCGGGCTCAGCCCTCCATGAGCTGAATGGCGGCCTCCAGGACCTCCTTGCCCTTCATCATGCCATAGAGCTGCATGTCGATGATCATAAGGGGCTTGTCGGGGAAGGCGGCAGCCACCTTATCCTTCTGATAGCGGACCTGGGGCCCCAGGAGAATACAATCGGCCCCGGGGCCGTACTTGTCCATCTCACTGAGGCTGTATGCCGCGATGGTGCAGTCAAAGCCCTTCTCCTTGGCGGCGTTCTGCATTTTTGTGACCATCAGGCTGGTGGACATACCGGCGGCGCAGAACAAAACGATGTTTTTCATGGAAACGCACTCCTTTTGATGTAATTTCTCGGCTTTCAGCCGTTGACCTTCTTGTAGAGCTCCACAAACTCGGCGGCCATGTCCCGGATCACCATGGCGTCCATGAGATGATCCTGGGCATGGACCATGAGGAGCATGACCTGGATGTGCTCCCCCTGGATCTCCGACTGGATCAGATCGGTCTGGACGTGGTGGGCCTCGGTGAGGGCGTCTCCACACTTCTTCAGAAGGGCCTCCGCCTGGGCGACGTTCCCCTTCTTGGCCTCCTGGATGGCCTCCATGGCCAGGGAGCGGGCGTTGCCCCCCTCCACGATGATACTCATGACCAGCTCGTCGTATTGCTCCTGATCCATTGTCATTTTAACACACTCCCTTCCGCTTTTCCAGCGGTCTTTCCCGCTGTTTTACCGCTTATCCATCTGGGTGGGGACAAAGTCCCCGGTGGCCATATAGAACCGCAGGAGCTTCTCCTTCATCTCCCCCAGAGCCTTGGCGTAGGCGGGGTCATTGATACGGTTTTCCAGTTCCTCCGGGTCCCTGGAGAGGTCGTAGAGCTCGTCAGAGCCGTAAAGCCGCATGACATACTTCAAATCGCCCATGCGGAGCATACAGCCCTTGCCGTGGGCGGTGTCGCTCTCATGCTGGGTGGAGATCCGGGGCCAGTAGGGGGACTCGGGGCCGTGGATAGGCTCCATGGCCTGGGTCTCCCCAGCGAGGCGGCCTCCCTCGCAGAACACGAACTCCCGGTGAGCCTCCCCGGTGGCAATGGTATCGCAGAGGGACTTGCCGAACTGGATATAATCGGGCTCCACCCCGGTCATCTGGTACACCGTGGCGGGCAGGTCGCTGAGCTGGACCAGGGCGGTATTCCGGCCGGGCTTCACCGGGGTTCCGGCGGCGGGCTTCACCACCAGGGGCACGTTGGTGAGGGGGTCCTCAAAGCTGTTCTGACACTTCTCGGCGATGCCATAGTCCCCGGTCAGGTCCCCGTGGTCGCTGAACACGAAAATGCTGGTGTCGTCATAGACCCCGGTGTCCTTCAGCTTCTGGGTGAGAAGCCCAAGCTGGTGGTCAAACCGGGCCGTCATACCCAGGTAGACCGCTCGGATCTCGTCGTACTGCTCCTCGGTCCAATCGTTCATGGCCTGCTTGGAACGAATCTGCCGCAAAATCTCGGACTTGCCCTCCAGCTTCTCCACCTCGGGACGGCGGGGGGGCAGCTTGGTCCGGTCGATGAGGGAGTACCAGGGCTCCTCACAGCCGTAGGGGGGATGGGGATACATGAGGGTGCAGTAGACAAAGAAGGGCTTTCCTCCGGGACGCTTGCTCCGCTCCTCCAGGTAATTCAATGCGGCGTTGACGCAGTTCCAGTCAAAGGTCTTGTCCATGGAGTGCTCAGGGAATTTGCCCAAGTAGAAGGAATACTTCCGGGAGTCGGGCTCCAGGCCCTCCATCACCGGGGCGATCTCAGGCCGGAGGTCCATCATACCGCTGCCGAAGCCCGGCTTACCCCCCTCCACCGCACTCTTTTCTACCAGGTCGGAGCCATCAAAGAAAAGGTCGCAGTAGTCGGTCTTGGCCCAGGAGGAGGGGATAAAGTCGTTCCGGCCGATCCACACCACCTCGTACCCCGCCTCCTTCATGGTCTTGAGGATGTTGGGATCCTCCTTCCGCATCATAAAGTGCATGGTGCGGTGACCCAGGGTATGGGGATAAAGCCCGGTGAGAAAGCTGCACCGGGAGGGAACGCACACCGGGTTCTGGCAGTAGGCGTTATCAAAGCTGACCCCCTCTTGGGCCAGGGCGTCCAGATTGGGGGTGACGGCGGCGGGGTTGCCTGCGTGGGCCATACTGTCCCACCGCATCTGGTCGGCCACGAACCATAAAATGTTGGGTCTTTCGCTCATATCTGCTCACCTTCCTTTTAAGAGTTAAAAGCAGGAGCCCGCGGCCCGGACGGCCACGGGCTCTCTTTGTGATTGCATTATTTTACCACGGGTTTTCCGTTCTTACAAGGATCGGGCCCAAAGGCTCCCCTCAGACGTTGGTGGTCTCCTGGGCCTCCTCGGCCAGAGCCTGCTTATCCATCATCTTGAAGAAGGGCAGGTAAATGGCGAATTGGAGCGCTACCAGGACCACCTGCCACACGGCCACACGCCAGCCGCCGGTCAGTAGACCGGCCAGGACGATAGGGGTGCCGGTGGGCACGCCCACGCCGTTCAGGAAAGGCAGGATGCCCACAAGGGTGAGAATGTAAGAAAGGCCAAAGCAGACCAGGGGGCTGAGGAGCATGGGAATGAACATGACAGGATTGAGTACCAGGGGGAAGCCAAAGACCATGGGCTCGGAAATGGAGCAGACGGCGGGAGCGATGGCCAGCTTGCCCAGAGTCTTATAACGCTGGCTCTTGGCCAGAAGCAGCATGCAGAAGGCCAGGCCAATGGCGGCTCCAGATCCGCCCAGCTGCGCCTGGACCTGCCACCAGCAACCGGTGATCATGTTGGGCAGTGCCTCACCGGCGGCATAGGCGGCCACATTCTCCAGGTTGGCGTTGGTGTAGAGCATGGACAAGAAGGGCATGACCACCATGCCGCCGTGGATGCCGAAGAACCACAGCAGGTTGCACCGCAGCAGGAAAAGCACAAAGGTGAAGGGACTGCTCTGGAGGGAGGCCAGGGGGGCCCGGAGGATGGAGTAGATCAGGTTGTTCAGATCGCCGAAGGGGGTCAGGAGGCAGAGCTGGCGAATCAGGATGGCAAAGGCGGCAATGGCCACACCGGGAATGATGCCGGCAAAGCCGTTGGCAATCTGGGGCGGCACGCCGTCGGGCATCTTGATGACCACATTGTGCTTTACAAAGAAGTTGTAGATGCTGGGGATCAGACAGCCCAGGATCATGGCGGTGAAGAGGCCGGGGGCGCCGAAATACATGGTGGTAATGACGCCGCCCACAGCGGTCTCCCCCACAGAGGGATCACCAGCAGGAAGGACATGAGGGACATAAGTCCGGCGGCCACGGCGGTCTTGGCACACTCCAGCTGGCTGGCCATGCCGTAACCGATGGCAAAGACGGCGTAGAGGGCCATCATGTTGGTGGTATAGTCGGTAACCATGGTGAAGAGGGGCTTGAGTCCCACGTTGGTGATAAAGGTCTGATAGGCCTCGATGCTGAAGCCAGACAGCAGAGAACTGATGGCGCCTGCCATGATCACGGGCATCAGCATAGCGAAGCCTCCGCTGATTCCTTTCAGGATACGGTTGGCCGCGATCTTGTTGGACACAGGGATGAAGTACTTTTCCATAAATGCCTGGAGCTTGTCAAACATAGGTCATTCCTCACTTCTTCTCATATTTTTGGTTCTGGGTTTTGGGCGTTGGCGGCGCGCTTCGCCTTGCCCTTGCTGAGGTGAGAATAGCACTTTTTGAAAATCTTTTCAATGCATTTCTGAAAAGATTTTCATTTTTGGAACATGTTCCAAAAATGACCCCTGTTTTTTGTGCAAGATGCCGAAGAAAATTCTATAAACCCCTTGATATTCCGTCTATTTTCTTTTTGAAATTATTTTCACTCTCCGATTCACTTTTGAACCTCCTCTTGCATTTTGGAAATGGATAGGGTATGATACCTATTAAGAACTGAAACTTTTTCCACCCCCACTTTCCCACAGAAAGAAGGCTGCCCTATGGACCCCATTATGCTGCTGCAGGAACGGTATGAGGAGCTGACCAAGTCGGAGCAAAAGCTGGCCCGGTATCTGCTGGCCAACCCCCAGGCCATTTTGAACTTCTCCATCGACACCATCACTAAGGCCGCCGGTTCCTCCAACGCCGCCATGGTGCGGTTGTGCCAGAAGCTGGGTTACAAGGGCTTTTCCGAGTTCAGGTTCTCCATGCAGCGCTCCTTGATCTCCCACTCGGCTGGCCAGGCGGACCCGGAAAGTCAGCTCTCCCCCCACCAGGAGATCCTCAACGCCTATACAGGTTACATCAACCAGATCCCCCAGTTTGTGAGCCGGGAGGAGCTTCAAAGGATGGCCAAGGCCATCTGTGGGGCCAACCGATTGGTGTTCTATGGCATCAACCGCACATTCCTCTCTGCCCAGCAGCTCTCCCACCGGCTGCGGCGTATCGGCATCTTCAATGAAGCCACCGAGGATTGGATCGTCATGGGAGACAACGCCGCCATTTTAGAGGAGGGAGACTGCTGTATCCTTTTCACCATGAAGGGCCGGGGTGGCGTAGAGCAATACTCCAACACCGCCCAAACTTTGAAAAAGCGGGGCTGCCATGTGATCCTGGTGACTATGACGGCCAATCTGCCCATCGCCAAGCACGCCGACCAAGTGATCCTCCTCCCCTGCCCCAGCCGGGACCCCTCGGCCAATTTCTACGAGGACCAGATCGTCACCTTCCTGTTCATCGAGCTGCTGCTCTACGAGGTGACCCGCTTGCTCCAGGGGTGAAAACATGAAAACCCTCAACTTTCTCATCAAGCCCGCCTCGGGGCACTGCAACATGCGCTGCCGCTACTGCTTCTACGAGGACGAGACCAACCTGCGGGAGGGGGGCAACAGCGGCATCATGGCCCTGGATACCGCCGACACTCTCATTGAGGGGGCCTTTGCCGCCCTGGACGAGGGGGGCATGGTCACCTTCGCCTTTCAGGGGGGGGAGCCCACTCTGGCGGGGCTTCCCTACTTCGAGCACTTTGTCTCCAAGGTCAAGGAGTCCAACACCAAAGGCGTGAAGGTCCACTATGCCATCCAGACCAACGGCCTGGCCCTCAATGGGGACTGGGCCGGGTTCTTCCGGGAGAACGGCTTCCTAGTGGGGGTGAGCCTGGATGGGGACAAGGCCATCCATGACTTTCTTCGTCCGGATGCCGCCGGAAAGGACACCTGGAGCCGGGTAAGCAAAAACCTCTCCCTCCTCCAAAAGGAGAAGGTGGAGGTCAACCTTCTGTGCGTGGTCTCCCGGCAATGTGCCAAGCACCCGGCCAAGGTGTACCGCTCCCTCCAAAAGCTGGGGGGCTATCTCCAGTTTATCCCCTGCCTGGATCCCCTGGAGGCTGAGCGGGGCAGCATGCCCTACAGCCTGACCCCGGCGCTTTACGGAGATTTTCTCTGCGCCCTTTTTGACGAGTGGTACCGGGACTTTGCCGCCGGGAAATATACCAGCATCCGGCTTTTTGACGACTATGTCCATCTGGCCATGGGGCTTCCCGCGGGGACCTGCTCCACCTCGGGGACCTGCGGGGCCTACCTGGTGGTGGAGGGGGACGGCACTCTTTACCCCTGCGACTTCTACTGTCTGGACGACTGGAAGCTGGGGAAATTGGGGGAGCTCTCCCTTTCTGACGCCATGGCGGGGGAGACCGCCCGGCGTTTTCTCCAAGAAGGGCTGGACCATCCGGCGGAGTGCACCGCCTGCCCCTATGCCCGGCTGTGCAACGGGGGGTGCAAGCGGGACTGGGTCAGGACTGAAAACGGCAACGTCAACTACTTCTGCCCCGCTTTTCGCAAATTCTTTGACTATGCCGCCCCCCGCATCGCCCAAATTGCCCGGGCCCAACAGGGATACGGGGGACTGTAAACACCCAATATTTTTCCCTCTCCGGCTGTGGCCGGAGAGGGAAAAATCCATTTCTGCCGAAAAAAGTTGAAATTTCCTCTTGACATCCGGGCAAGGCCGTGTTATCATGCAAATCAAATTCAACACCTGATAGAGGCGCGGTTCTCATGAGTACCTCTCCCCAAGGGCAGGCAGCCGGGGAGTGGAAAAGGGAGCGCCGCCGAAGGGAGCGTTCGGTGCCTGCCGGCGCTTGCCTGGGTCAACGGGGAATACCCGTTGGACTGTCACATTCTGTATGTGAAGCGCTATCCGGGTCTGGCGGAGCCCCGCGTTTTTGCGGTGCGGCTCCCTCTCCCACCACGAGCGCTTTTCATAGAAAAAGCCGCCCGTGGTTTTTTGATGTCTTTTTTCAAAACCGGGGCAAACTCCCAAAAGAAAGGATCTGTTTTTATGAAGAAGCTTGCCGCACTGTTCCTCTCCCTCACGTTAGCCCTCTCCCTTACCGCCTGCGGCGGCGACACCAATACCACCCCCACCCCAGGCGGAGAAAGCACAACTCCCGTCACTGATCCCACCCCCAATGGCGAAAACACCGCCCCCGCCGCCCTCACCGGGGTGGAGGATGGGGTGCTCACCGTGGCCATGGAATGCGCCTACGCCCCCTACAACTGGACCCAGTCGGACGACTCCAACGGGGCCGTACCCATCGCCAACAACCCGGGCTCCTACGCCAACGGCTACGACGTGGCCATCGCCAAAAAGATCGCCGAGCAGAATGGCTGGGAGCTGGAGATCATGGCCATCGAGTGGGAGGGCCTCTCCCCCGCCCTCAACGCCGGCACGGTGGATATGGTCATCGCCGGCCAGTCCATGACCGCCGACCGTATGGCCCAAGTGGACATGGCGGGCCCCTACTTCCACGCCTCCATCGTTTGCGTCACCAAAGTGGACAGCCCCCTGTCCGAGTGTACCGGCATCTCCCAGCTCACCGGCACCTGCACCGCCCAGACCGGCACGGTGTGGTATGACACCTGCCTGCCCCAGATCGAGGGGGCCGAGCTGATGCCCGCCGCCGAGACCGCCCCCGCCATGATCATGGCCGTGGAGAGCGGCACAGTGGACTTTATCTGCACCGATATGCCCACCGCCATGGCGGCCTGCGCCACCTATCCCGACCTGGTGATCCTGGACTTCACCGGCACGGAGGACAATTTCACCGTAAGTGACGAGGAGATCAACATCGGCCTGTCGGTCCGCAAGGGCAACACCACCCTGCTGGACGCTGCCAACAAGGTCCTCGCAGGCATGACTGCGGAGGGCTTCAACACCCTCATGAACGAGGCCATTTCCGTCCAACCTGCGATCTAATTGTTTTTTCTACCCTCTTTGGAAAGGAGTCTGCAATGGATAAGCTGATACAGCTTGGCAGCGATATGGCCCGGCTCTGGGCCGCCCACGGCCCCAAATATCTGCTGGGCATCCGCAACACCCTCATTCTGGCCATTGCCGCCACCGCCATCGGCTGCCTCATCGGCTTTGTCTGCGGCGTGCTGAACACCATCCCCTACACCAAGCAGGACCCTCTGCCCAAGCGGTTCTTGCTGAAGCTGGTCCGGGTGGTGGTGCGGGCCTATGTAGAGATCTTCCGGGGCACCCCCATGATGCTCCAGGCCGTGTTTATCTTCTACGGCATCCCCTACTTTACGGACGGGGCGGTCTCCTTTAAGGGCATGAGCGGCATCTGGGCAGCCTCCCTCATCGTGGTCTCCATCAACACAGGAGCCTATATGGCCGAGAGTGTCCGGGGAGGTATCATCTCCATCGATCCGGGCCAGACCGAGGGGGCCAAGGCCATCGGCATGAACCACGTGCAGACCATGGTCAACGTGATCCTTCCCCAGGCTCTTCGAAACATCATGCCCCAAATCGGAAACAACCTCATCATCAACATCAAGGACACCTCGGTGATGTTTGTCATCGGCTTCATCGAATTCTTTGCCCAGCACCGAAATATCGTGGGCGTCAACCTGATGTACTTCCCCTCGGCCACCATTGAGATGATCGGCTACCTCACCATGACCCTCACCGCCTCCTTCCTTCTGCGGTGGGCCGAGAAGAAAATGGACGGGGACGCCGACTTCCAGTTGGTCCAGGCCGACCAGCTGGTGATGGCGGCGGGGACTTACTCCCACCCGGACAAGGGCACCCCCTTTGACGAGCAGAGCCGGGAATACACCGGCGGAAAGGGGGATTCCTAACATGGCAGAGCCTATTTTGGAGGTCCGGCACCTCTCCAAATCCTTCGGAGCCAATGTGGTCCTCCGGGACATTGATTTTACGGTCTCCCAGGGGGACGTGACCACCGTCATCGGCCCCTCGGGCTCGGGCAAGTCCACCCTGCTGCGGTGCATCAACCTGCTGGAGACCCCCACCGCCGGGGAGATCGTCTTTCACGGTAAAAACGTGGCCGCCCGGGGAGCGGACCCCACCGCCTACCGCGCCAAGGTGGGCATGGTGTTTCAATCCTTCAATCTTTTTAATAACATGACTGTGCTGGAAAACTGCATGGTGGGCCAGCGGAAGGTGCTGAAGCGGGACGCCGAGACCACTCGGAAGAACGCCATGGGCTACTTGGAGCAGGTGGGCATGGCCCCCTACATCAACGCCCGGCCCCGGCAGCTTTCCGGCGGCCAGAAGCAGCGGGTGGCCATTGCCCGGGCCCTGGCCATGGAGCCCCAGGTCCTCCTTTTTGACGAGCCCACCTCCGCCCTGGACCCTGAGATGGTGGGGGAGGTCCTCTCGGTCATGCGGGATCTGGCCAACCGGGGCATGACCATGCTGGTGGTGACCCACGAGATGGCCTTCGCCCGGGACGTGAGCAATCACGTGGTCTTTATGGACGGTGGGGTCATCGCTGAGGAAGGCGAGCCCGCCCGCCTCTTCAATGACCCGCAAAATCCCCGGACCCGGGAATTTCTCGCCCGGTTCCGCCAGGCGTGAATCATGGAGACTGTATGAGACCCCTCCGCCGTTTGGCGGAGGGGTCTCTGCTATGCTGTCCTTATTCTCCCCTCATTTTGGCACGTGTCAACTGGTGGTCATTCTCTCCGGCGCTTTCGCTCTCTTTATCGGCTGCGCACTCCTTTATCTGTACCACTGTGGTCGTGTATTGAATTGATATTTTCTCTGGATTTTTCCCAAATTCTTCCCTTCTTTCCCTTGACGATTTGGCGGAATCATATATAATAAGAGATGGAGTTTCATAAAACAGGATGGCGTTTCACAATACGAAACAAGAAGAAAGGGTGGTATCATGAATCAGGTCATTGAACAAATCTCCAACATCGGCATCATCCCTGTCATCGCCTTCAACAGCGTGGAGGAGGCGGTCCCTCTCTGCAAGGCATTGGTGGCGGGCGGCCTCCCCGCTGCCGAGGTCACCTTCCGCACCGCCTGCGCTGAGGAGTGCATCCGCACCATTGCCAAGGAGGTCCCCGAGATGCTGCTGGGCGCCGGCACGGTGCTCACCATCGACCAGGCCGACCGGGCCATGGCCGCCGGGGCTAAGTTCATCGTAGCCCCGGGCTACGATCCCCAGGTCACCCAGCATGTTATTGATAAAGGCGGCATCATGATGCCGGGCACCGCCACCTCGGGCGAGATGCAGCAGGCCATGAACCAAGGCTGCGAGGCCATCAAGTTCTTTCCCGCCGAGGCCAACGGCGGCGTTGCCATGCTCAAAAACATCGGCGCCGCCCTGAAGGGAGCCCGGTGGATGTGTACCGGCGGGGTCAATGCCAAGAACGTCAACGACTACCTGGGCTATCCCCAGATCATTGCCGTGGGCGGTACCTGGATGTGCAAGAGCGACATGATCAAGGCCGGAGAGTGGGACAAGATCACCGCCATGTGTAAAGAAGCGGTCAAGACTATGCTGGGCTTCAACCTCCATCACGTGGGCATCAACTGCGGAAGCCCCGAGGAGGCCGAGAAGGTAGCCAAGACCATCGCCGCCCTCTTTGATCTGGAGTACAAGCCGGGCAACTCCTCCAACTTCGTCAGCACCTATGTGGAGTGCATGAAGAAGCCCGATGCCCGGGGGACCAACGGGCACATCGCCATCGGCGCCAACAACGTGGACCGGGCGGTCTACCACCTTTCCCGCCAGGGAGTGGAGTTCATTGAGGAGAGCCGGGTCTCCGATGACAAGGGCACCAAGGCCATCTACCTCAAGGGTGAGATCGGTGGATTTGCCATTCATCTGGTCCGGAAATAAGTGCGAAGGGTAGGCTGGCAGGACCGGATGGACCGGAGCGAGGCCGAGCGCAGGGCCGCAAGGCGGCCCGGAGACCAGGCCGAGTCGGAGGGAAGCCGGGCCGTTAAGCCAACCCAACCCGTAGCATGATAATGCCACCTATCAAAAAACATTACATAAGGAGGAACTACCCATGCCCAGAATCATTACCTTCGGCGAGCTGATGCTCCGTCTCCAGCCCTACAACTACGAGCGCTTTGTCCAGTGCGACCACGTGGAATTCACCTTCGGCGGCGGCGAGGCCAACGTGGCGGTCTCCCTGGCCAATTACGGCCTGGATGCCGCCTACGTCACCAAGCTCCCCACCCACTCCATCGGCCAGGCCGCCGTCAACTCCCTCCGCCGCTACGGCGTGGACACCTCCCTCATCACCCGGGGAGGCGACCGTGTGGGCATCTACTTCAACGAGAAGGGCGCCTCCCAGCGGGGCAGCGTGTGCATCTATGACCGGGCCCATTCCGCCATCCAGGAGGCCTCTCCCGCCGACTTCAATTGGGAGAAGATCTTTGAGGGGGCCGACTGGTTCCATTTTACCGGCATCACCCCCGCCCTGGGTCCCAACGTGGTGGAGATCTGCAAGGAGGCCTGCAAGGCCGCCAAGGCCAAAGGGATCAAGATCTCCTGCGACCTCAATTACCGGGGCAAGCTGTGGACCCGGGACCAGGCAAGGGCCGCCATGACCGAGCTGTGCCAGTACGTAGACGTGTGCATCTCCAACGAGGAGGACGCCAAGGACGTGTTCGGCATTGAGGCCGAGGCCACCGACATCTACGCCGGCAGCCTGAACCACGAGGGCTACAAATCCGTGGCCAAGCAGCTCCATGACAAATTCGGCTTTGAGATGGTGGCCATCACCCTGCGGGAAAGCCACTCCGCCTTTGACAACGGCTGGTCCGCCATGCTCTTCAACGCCAAGACCGAGGAATACTGCTTCTCCAAGAAGTATGACCTGCATATCATCGACCGGGTCGGCGGCGGCGACTCCTTCGGCGGCGGCCTGATCTACTCCCTGCTCACCGGCAAGGACACCCAGGGCGCGGTGGAGTTCGCCGTAGCGGCCTCGGCTCTGAAGCACTCCATCGAGGGGGACTACAACATGGTCACCGTGGCTGAGGTGGAGAAGCTGGCCGGGGGCGACGGCTCGGGCCGGATCCAGCGGTAAGATGGCGGAACCCTCAGTCCAGAGCCTGGAACGGGCCTTCGCCCTTCTGGAGCTGCTGGCCCTCCATCCCCGGGGCATGGCCCTTACCGAGCTTGCCGAGACCACCGGGCTCCACAAGTCCACCGTCCACCGATTGCTGGGAAGCCTTTTCTCCTTGGGTTACGTGGTGAAGGACAGCGGTTCGGGCCATTACCGGCTCACCTACAAGCTCCTGACTCTTTCCAACGGGATCCTGGATGGAATCGACGTACTTTCAGCCGCCAAACCCCATCTGGACCGTCTTTCCGAGGAAACGGGAGAGATCGTCCACCTCATGGTGCCCGAGGGCTCCGACGGGGTCTATATCTATAAAAGCGAGCCCCCTCTTATTCAGGGGCAGATGCGCTCCAGGGTGGGACTGCGGGCCCCTCTGGCCTGTACTGCCGCCGGCAAGGCCATTCTTGCCACCCTCCCTCAGGAAGAGGTAGGACGGCTGTGGGCCCTGGCCCCTCCCACTCCCCTCACCCGAAGCACGCTGACCCAACAGGGCTCCTTGCTGGCCCAGCTTCGTGAGATCCAGGACAAAGGCTGGGCGGTAGATGACGAGGAGAATGAGGTAGGGGTCAAATGCGTAGGTGCGTCCATCCCGGACTATCAGGGCAGAGCCCTATCCGCCATAAGTATCTCGGCCAACGCCGCCCGCATGACCTCCCTGTTGCTGGAGACCCTGATCCCCAAACTCCTCCAATGCAAGGAGGACATCTGCCGGGATATGGGATTATGACCCTATAAAAGAACTGCCGTGGAAAATTTCCGCGGCAGTTCTTTCTTCTCTATGATGTTTCAGTCCACCAGCTTGTCCAGTTCCTTGATGTGCTCGGTCTCGCTGGAGCACTGGTGTTGGGCCTGCTTGGCGTAAAGCCCCACATTGACCTTGGACTTGTTGATGGGCTGCATGGTACCGGCGCCGGCCACACACCCGCCGGGACAGGCCATACCCTCCAGCAGGTAGCCGGGGTACTTCCCCGCCACAGCGGCCGCCATAAGCTTGCGGCACTCGGCCAGGCCGTCCGCCGAGGCTACCTTGATCTCCCTGTCCGGGTGGGTCTGGCGGATCACGTTGACCACCGCCTGGGCCACGCCTCCGGTCACCGCAAAGGCCCGGCCGTCGGCCGAAGCGTCGTTCACGCCGGCGGGATCCTCCTCCACGTCGGCCAGGGACACATGCCCGGCGTCAAAGATCCCCGCCATCTCTTCAAAAGTAAGGACGAAATCCACCTCACTGCGGACGCTGCGGCGCATGGCCTCCAGCTTCTTGGCGGCACAGGGGCCCACAAAAACCACCTTAGCGTTGGGATATTCCCGCTTAATGAGCCGGGCAGTGAGCGTCATGGGAGTGAGTGCCATGGAGACACAGTCGGCGTGGTCGGGGTAAAGCTTTTTGGCCATCACCGACCAGGCGGGGCAGCAGGAGGTGGCCATAAAGGGCAGATGCTCCGGCACCTCCTTGAGAAAATCCTCGGCCTCCTGGGTGGCACAGAGGTCAGCCCCGATGGCCACCTCGAAGATGTCGGCAAAGCCCAGCTGCTTCATCGCTGAGCGGAGCTTACCGGGGGTGACCTTCGGCCCAAACTGGCCCACAAAGGCGGGAGCGACGGCGGCGTAGACCCGCTCGCCCGACTGGATCGCCCGGATGACCTGGAAAATCTGGGATTTGTCGGCAATGGCTCCAAAGGGACAGTTCACCAGACACATACCGCAGGAGACACATTTGTCGTAGTCAATGTCCGCCTTTCCGTTGCAGTCGGTGTGGATGGCTCCCATACCACAAGCGGCGGCGCAGGGCCGCTCCTGGACAATGATGGCCTTGTAGGCACACACATCGGCGCAGCGGCCACACTTGACGCAGGCCTCCTGGTCGATGTAGGACCGGCCATTGGTTCGGTCCAGATGAATGGCCCCCTTTGGGCAGACCTCCTCACAGGGGTGGGCCAGACATCCCTGGCAGCCCTCGGTGACCAGCACCCGCCGCTCGGCGCAGCCGTTACAGGCAAACTTGATGATATTGATAAGGGGCGGGGTATAGTAGGTCTCATCCCGGTCGGCGGCCTCGATGTTGTCTGAAAGAGGAGCATGCTCGGAGGCAGTGCGGCAGGGCAGGCCCATGGCCAGCCGAAGCCGCTCCCCTACAATGGCCCGCTCCAAAAACACGTCATTTCGGAAATTGCCCACCTCTCCGGGAATGATCTTATAGGGCAGCTCCTCGATCCGCTTGTCCACCGGCCACTCTGTATGGTAAGCCATACGGGCCACTTCCCGGAAAATACGGTGGCGGATCTCCTGGATCCTGGTCTCAACACCTCTCACGGCGTTCCCTCCTCAAACATTCATTGCGGTTTGATAGTATACCACAGTTCTTCTGAATGTCAAGAGAAAAACAAAGGAGCGGGCCTTCCGGCCCGCTCCTTTATTCGACAAAACTTCCACTTTTTGGAATTCATGCCTGTTTTCTTGCCTTTGGGTAAGGGCGTCCCTTCCCCGGTCAGCCCCCGGTTCCGTACAGGGCTCAACCCTTTTTGATTTTGCTCAATTGCTCGTTGATGGTGGCCCCAAAGTTGGCGGGCACCCGGTTCCCGGCAAAGCCCAGCAAAGCCTCCAGAGGCATGCCCATGGCCATCTCGGCCATGCCGTTCTTTTTCCCAGGCTTGGAGGGCTTCATCATCCCCTTGGCCATCATCAGCATGGACTTGGGCAGAGCCGCCTCCATGGTCTTCTGGACCACAGCGGCGGTCTCAGGGTTCTGCAGGAGAGCCCCCAGGGGATCCTTAATGGAATAGTAGCCCTCCCGGACCCGGATCTCGGTGGAATCCACGGCGATGTCCTTAAACCAGTTCTGGACTCCCTCACTCATGCCCTCGTCCTCTTCACCCCCGGGGAGCACATAGTCCGGGTTTGGCTCCGTCACTCCCCGGAGGGTAATGGTATCCGAAAGGCCGCCGGGAGCCGTGGCGGTGAGGGTGTTCTCCCCCTCCCGCAGGGGCAGGTCAGGAAAGAGGAACACATGCTCTCCAGTCACGGTGCCCACGGTCTCCCCGTTGAGGGTGAGGGTGATCTCCTTCTGATTGGAGTAGACCTTCACGTCCCGCTGGCCAGGCGCCCGGTCCACAAACCGGCTTCCGCAAAGGTGGACAAAGGGCTCGCCGCTCCACCAGGCCTTGTAGATGTAGAAAGCGTCCTTTTTCATCTTACGGTCGTAAGACACCACGCCCTTGTTGTTCCGGCCCTTACAGCCGCCCTCGTCCCGGGCGTCCGCGGCAAAGTCAAACATATTCCACAGGAAGGTGCCCCAAAGGTAGGGCCGGGCAGAGAAAACCTTCAGCATTTCCTCGTGATAATAGGCCTGGTATTCCTCGGTGTAGTCCCGGACCTTAGGTGTGGCTGAATGCCAGCCCTCCACACATTCGGCGCCGTATTCGGAAACACCCAAAGGCCGATCCGGGTGAGCGGCGTGGAAGCTGTCGAACCAGGGGCCGTTCTGGTCCACCGAGCCCATGTACCAGCCGAAATAGTGGTTATAGGCCAATACGTCGGTGATTTGGTTATGGGGAGAATCCAGAGGCACCATGGTGACCTGGGCCATAGTGGTGAGCCGGGTGGGATCCAGCTCGTGGGCCAGGTCGTTCACAGCGCGCAGGTTGTCCTGGAGCTCAGGAGAGTCCCCGCCGATGGTGATCTCGTTGGAAATGCCCCAGAAGCAGATGGCAGGATGGTTGTAATTCTGGGCAATGAGCTCGGTCATTTGAACGAGCGTATTCTCCCTGGCCTCAGGGGTGGGGTCAAAAATGCTGATAAAGGGGATCTCCGCCCAGATCACAAGCCCGGTCTGGTCGCACAGGTCATAGAAATATTGGGCGTGCTGGTAGTGGGCCAGGCGGATGGTATTGGCCCCCACCTCACGGATGAGCTTGATGTCCTCCTCATGCTCAGCCTCCCCGATGGCCCAGCCCTTATCCAGCCGGTCCTGGTGACGGCAGACACCCCGGAGGGGGTGGCTCTGTCCATTGAGAATAAAGCCCTCATTGGGGTCCACCCGGTAAGCGCGGATCCCGAAGGGCACCGTGACCTGGTCTACCGTCTCCCCGTTTTGGGCGAGGGTGAAACGGGCCGTGTAGAGGTAAGGATCCTTCACCCCCTGCCACAGATGGGGATTTTCCCAGCTCAGGGCAAAGGTGGTATGGTCCTGGGCCTCGGCCTCCCCGGAAAGGACCTGTGCTCCCTGGGCGTCCAGCACCGCGCAGGTGACCTTGCCCCCGGCGGCGTTTACCGGGAATGCGTCCACACGGAGATGGGCCTTGTCTCCATCGGGCCTGGGGGTGACAAAAACACCCCGGGTCCCCCGCTTCATCAGGTCGAAATGGGCCTTTTCCACCTCCACAAAGGTCACGTTTCGGTAAAGGCCGCCGAAGAAGGTAAAATCGGCCTGCTGGGGATACACATGGGTATCGTCCCCGTTGTCCACCGAGACAGCAAGCATATTGCCCGTAGCCTTCAGGTGGGGAGTAAGGTCAAAGCGGAAGGTGGCAAAGCCTCCCCGGTGCTCCCCCAGGTATTCCCCATTACACCAGACCCGGGCCACATGATTGGCCCCGTCCAACTGGATGTATTGTTCCTTCCCGGGGGTGGGATCGGGAAGAGAGATCTGATACCAGCATTTGCCCCGGTAATAGTCGCTGCCTCCGTCCTGACCGTCCAGGTTATTCCAGGTGTGGGGCAGAGCCACCTTCTCCCAGGCCCCGGTATCCACCCCTCCCGAGAAAGCGGGGTCGTTCTCCTTGGTGAAAAAGGCCTCGCGTAGCACGGTTTCTGTCCGCATGGGTCATCCATCCTTTCGTTGCAAAAAATAAGTTACCCCTTTTGTGTGGGACTCTGTCGACAGCTCCCGCCGACAGAAAAAGCTCCCCTGTTCCGGCCGCCGTGTTCAGAATACCTCCAAGGGCGGCGGCCGCCGCGGTCAAAAGGCTTCTCATCACAGCGCCCCACTGTGGGAGCTTTTCATAGAGCATTCAAATCAAAATCTTCCCGTTTTCATCCGCCTTGATCGGAATGACCACAAAAAGATCCACCGCGCACATCATGGCGGGGAAGCCTGTCCAGAAAAAGGCCAGGTAAAATAACCCCAAAAGCCAGCGGCGCTCGTAGAACCGATGCCCGCCGCACCAGCCGAGCAAGATGTTGAGGATCAGATAAAGCTTTTTGCTTACCAAATGCTTGGTACGGTTGTCCTTCCACTCGTAGTAGCGGTTGATGGTGCGGACAATGATCCCCTGCTTGTCCTCAATTCCGTACTCCTCCTTGAGACGGTGGAGCTCATCCTCCGCTTGAGCCAGAGCAGAGAAATCCACATAGTTCTCGTCCCGGTTTTTCATGTACTGCCGGTCGGTAACAGGGCGGCGGTCCTCCCCCTCAGGAGTCAGAACGGTAAACTCCTCCTCCGCGGGAGCGGTCTCCTCCACAGGCTGGGCGGAGAAGGTGGTTTCCTCCTCCGGCCCCCGGATAGGGTCAAAGTTCTTTTTTTCTTCGCTCATGGAGAGGACTCCTTTCAATTTCAGGGGTAATGTCCTTTTATGAAAGCGGGGACGGCCTTACGGCCGTCCCCGCAAGAGGTACTTGGCTGTTGAGCTTCCGCGTTTTGTAAGACTCTCTTACTTCGCGGCGGTAGCCTGCCGCTTAATGTCGGCGATGGCCACCTGGACCTCTTCCATCTTCTCCTTGGTGAGAGGATAGAACTTCATGGCCACGATGTTGAAGCACCAGCCGATGAGGGGAGCCACGATGAAGCAAATCAGAGTGACCCGGAAGATATCATCAGAATAGGCGGTGGTATAGTCAGGCAGCTTATCCACAAAGCCGATCCCGGCAAAGAGCAGGGCCACGAAGGTGGAGGCCAGGGAGGAGATCATCTTGTCGATGAAGGAAAACAGGGTGCCCATCAGACCGGGGACGTACTTGCCGGTGCGGTACACCTCGTAGTCGGCACAGTCGGCGCTCATGGTGATGCCCAGGTCGGAGCCCACGCCCACGCAGGAGTTCCACAGGAGCCACAGGCCCAGGAAAGCAATGGTGAAGAAGTTCCAGGTGCCGGTAGCCACACCCAGCTGGTGAGGATCGCCGAAGACGAGCAGGCAACCCATGAGGATGGCCGCGATCATGCCGCCGTAGGTGGCGGTCAGAAGGGCGGTCTTCAACCCCATCTTCCGGGCCACGAACTGGTAGAGGGCCAGGGAGACCAGAATGGTGGGGATGGTCATCATGGCCGAGATGGCCGACTGGTTGGCGTAGTTTCCGCAGATAACGCCAAAGAGGCACATCATAACGGTGGTGTTTCCCTTCATGGAGTTGGCCACCTTGTCGGTACAAGTGGCAACGATCATCATCTGAATGGCCCGGTTGTTCTTCATAACGTCCCAATAATCACGGAAGCCCAGCCGCTGAGCTACGCCGGTACCGAAGTACTTGGGGACGTCCTTGCGCCACAGGCCGATGCAGGCCAGAATGGCCATGATGGCAGAGAGGACCACAACGATGAACCACTGCTCACGGTACATAGCCACGTTGGCGTAAGCGGAGGAGCCGTCCGCGCCAGTGTACTTGGGCACCAGGTAGTTGATGGTCAGGATGGGGAACACCATGCCCAACAGGGCGTTAAACACAGTATTGAACATGGAGAACACGGGGCGCTGCTCAGGGTCGTTGGTCATACAGGTCTGGGCCGACTTGGTGACGCAGCACTGGAAGGTATAGCCAATGATGTAGAGCATGTAGAGAACGATGTAGGCGGGGAACCGGGCAGCCTGGGGAATCTCAGGAACGACCCAGAAGATCAGGCCCGAGAAGACTGCCAAAATGACATTGCCCAGGATCAGGAAGGGCCGGTTCTTACCGAACTTGGTGCTGGTCTTGTCGATGAGAACGCCGATGAAGGGGTCGGTGACGCCGTCCCACATACGCAGCAGGGTGGTGATGGAGCCGGCCACCACTACGGTAACGCCGACAAAGCCGGTAAGGAAGTAGCTGATGGACATGAACGCAAACAGGTACAGGTTGGTGGAAGTGTTGTTCAGAGCGTAAAGCCCGATCTCCCACGTTTTCGCGCGGTGGATGCCACTTTTTGGATCATCTAACGGTTTCTTTGCCATGATCTTTGGTCCCCTCTCTGTAAATTAGTCTCCCCCACCACAGGAGGAGCATTGCAAGGACATTTTAACAGATTATGAACGGATAGTCCCTTGCAAATCTTGCGTTTCACATTGTAAATCTTGCGAATTGCACAATAGGTCAGCCGATTTTTCGGGGTTCCATTGTGCAAATTTATTGCTTGACAGAAAATGGGTGCTTTGCGGTTGCTGCCCTTCCTGTGCGATCTCCGCGTTCCGTCAACGGCGGAAACGTTTCGACGCACAGGTGCCTATTCCGGCGTTTACACGCCGGAATAGGCGGCAAATCCCGCGTCAATGGGCAGGACCACGCCGGTAATGGCAGAGGCGGCCTTGTCGTCACAGAGGAAGAACACGGCGCCCAGCAGCTCCTCGCTGTCCACAAAGCGGCCCATGGGGGTGCCGCCCAGGATCTTGCCGGAGCGGGCGGTGGGAGTGCCGTCGGGGTTGAAGAGGAGGGCCCGGTTCTGGTTGGACACCAGGAAGCCGGGGGCGATGGCGTTGCAGCGGATGCCGGTGCCGGCAAAGTGAGTGGCCAGCCACTGGGTAAAGTTGGAGATGGCGGCCTTGGCCCCCGAGTAGGCGGGGATCTTGGTGAGGGGGATGTAGGCGTTCATGGAGGAGATGTTCAGAATAGTACCCTTCTTCCGCTCCACCATGTCCTTGGCAAAGGCCTGGGTGGGCAGCAGGGTGCCCTGGAAGTTCAGGCGGAAGACGAAGTCCACGCCGGAGGCCTCCAGGTCAAAGAAGGTCTTCTGGCCCTCCTTGGCCTCGTGCTGATACTCGTTGTCGGTGGTGGCCCGGGGGTTGTTGCCTCCGGCGCCGTTGATGAGGATGTCGCAGGGGCCCAGGTCCTTGAGGACCTGCTGGTGGACCTCCTCCAGAGCCTCGGGCTCCAGAACGTTGGCCTTGTAGCCGATACAGGTGTAGCCCTCGGCCTTGCACTCGTCGGCCAGCTTCTTGACGGCCTCCTCATTCAGGTCCAGGGCGGCCACCTTGGCGCCGGCCTGGGCCATGGCCTTGGCCATGTCGCCGCAGAGAACGCCGCCGGCTCCGGTGATAACGACTACCTTGCCGGAAAAGTCAATGTTCAGGGGAAGATTCATCATGGGGATCAAGTCCTTTCAGAATTAGTATTGTTTTTTCCTATTTCAAGTCGCATTGTCACGCTCGCGTTGGGCTGGCTTGACGGCCCGGCTTCCCTCCGACTCGGGCTGGTCTCTGGGACCTACGGTCCCATCGCTCGCCCTCGCTCCAGTCCATCCGGGCCTACCAGCCTACGCTCACGCTTCCAGTCGGTCCAGCATATCCCAGACGCCCAGCATGTACTGGATGCCCAGGGCACGGTCATACTTGCCGTAGCCGGGGCGGCACACGCCGGGGCCTTCCTCCCACAGCTGGCGGCCGTGGTCGGGACGGATGTAGCCCTCCCAGCCCGCGTCGTGGTAGGCCCGGAGGATCTCAATGATCCCGGTCTCGCCGCAGCAGTCCCGGTGGGCCGCCTCGGAGAAGGAGCCATCCGGGAAGTGATGGATGTTGCGGATGTGGCCGAAGGCGATGCGGTCGGCGTGCTTGCGGACAATGGCGGCCACATCGTTGTCCGGGTTGGCGTTCAGGCTGCCCGAGCAGAGGGTCAGGCAGTTGTAAGGATCGTCCACCATCCCCAGGAAGCGGTCAATGGACTCAGCGTCCACCAGCAGACGGGGCAGGCCGAAGATGTCCCAGGGGGGATCGTCCATGTGGATGGCCATTTTGATGTCGCACTCCCGGCAGGTGGGCATAATGGCCTCCAGGAAGTACTTCAGGTTCTCCCACAGCTTCTCCTTGGTGACAGGAGCGTAAGCCTTAAAGAGCTCGTCCAGCTTGGCCATGCGCTCGGGCTCCCAGCCGGGGAAGGTCATGTTGTACTTCTCGGTGAAGGACATGATGTAGTCGGCCATGGCCCGGTAGTCCCCCTTGATCTCCTTGGGGTCGTAGAACAGGGCGGTGGAACCGTCCCCCACGGGATGGAAGAGGTCGGTGCGGGTCCAGTCAAAGATGGGCATGAAGTTGTAGCAGATCACCTTCACTCCGAACTTGCTCAGGTTGCGGATGCACTGCTTGTAGTTCTCGATGAGGCCGTCCCGGGTGGGAAGGCCGATCTTGATGTCATCGTGGACGTTGACCGACTCCACCACATCGCCGTTGAAGCCGTACTGATGCAGCTGGTCCATCACTTCCGCGATCTCCTCCGGCTGCCAAACTTCGCCGGGCATCTTGTTGTGGAGCGCCCAGACGATCCCGGTGACGCCGGGGATCTGCTTGATATCGTTCAGGGAAACGGGGTCGTTCCCCTCACCGTACCAGCGCCAGGTCATTTGCATAGGCATTTTCTTAACCCTCCAATTTGAAATATCTGCGGGCGTTGTTGTAGCAGATGTCCTGCACAAGGCCGCCCAGGGTCTCCATGTCGTCGGGATACTCCCCGTTCTCCACCCACTTGCCGATGAGGTCGCACAGGATGCGGCGGAAATAGGCGTGGCGGGTGTAGCTCAGGAAGGAGCGAGAGTCGGTAAGCATACCCACGAAGTTGCCCAGGATGCCCAGGTGGCTGAGGCTGGTCATCTGGTGGATCATGCCCGACTTGGTGTCGTTGAACCACCAGCCCGAGCCGTGCTGGATCTTGCCCGGGACCTCAGGCCCCTGGAAAGCGCCCAGCATGGTGTCCAGAAGCTCGTCCTCCCCGGGGTTCAGGCTGTAGAGGATGGTCTTGGGCAGCTCGTTCGTCTGATAGAGGTTGTCCAGCACATCGTAGAGGGCCCCGGCGCAGTTGACGTTGTTCATGCAGTCGAAGCCGGTATCGGGACCCAACTTGGCAAACATGGCCGAGTTGGGGTTCCGGCGGCAGTTGTAGTGGATCTGCATGGCCCAGCCCATGCGGGCGTATTGCCGGGCGCAGAAGAGGAGCAGGTCGGTCTTGAAGCTCTCGAACTCCTCCACGGTGACCGTCTCTCCCTTCATCCCCTTCTGGAAGATGGCTTCCAGGGCCTCGGGGGAGGCGGGACGGTAGGGGACGTAGTCCAGGCCGTGGTCCGAGGCCCGGCAGCCGTTCTTGTCAAAATGCTCCATCCGGGCCAGGAGGGCCTTCTTCATGTCCTCCAGGGTCTTGATCTCCATTCCGGCGGCCTTGCCCAAGGCGGCGATGTACTCACACCAGCCGGCCTTTTCAATGTTCAGGCCCTTGTCGGGGCGGAAGGAGGGGCCCACCACGGTCTTGATGGTAGGGTCGGCGGCAATCTTGGCGTGCCACTCCAGGGAGTCGATGGGATCGTCGGTGGTGCCCACAAAGGCCACGTTGCTTTTGGCAATGATGCCCCTGGCGCCCATGTCGGGCTCACGGAGCTTGGCGTTGCAGAGGTCCCAGACCTCCTGGGCGGTGTCGCCGTTGAGAACTCCCTCGTAGCCGAAGTAGGCCCGGAGCTCCAGGTGGCACCAGTGGTACATGGGGTTGCCGATGGCCCGGGGGAGCGCCTCGGCAAACTTCTGGAATTTTTCACGGTGGCTGGCGTCCCCGGTAACGTACTTCTCTTCCACGCCGTTGGAGCGCATAAGGCGCCACTTGTAGTGGTCCCCCTCCAGCCAAACCTCAAAGAGGTCGTTGAACTTTCGGTCCTCCCAGATCTCCTTGGGGCTCACGTGACAGTGGTAGTCAATGATGGGCATCGACTCCGCGTAGTCGTGATAGAGCCGCTTGGCGGTCTCAGTGGAGAGCAGGAAGTCCGCATCCATAAACGGTTTCACTCAAATTCCTCCTTTTCTATCGTTTTCGAAAACACACGTCCTTTCCAGCAAAGAAAAGACTGCGTGGAGCATACTCTGGTTCAGAACCAGTCCCCGTAACCCATCTTGACCAGATTATCGTGGCTGATCTTCAGAGATTCGAAGGGATCCCGGCCGTAGCACATATCCTGCTCCACCAGGAAGTATTCGCTCCCGCCATTCAATCCGGCCTGGATACAGGCGGGAATGTCCAGCGTCCCCTCGCCTACCTCGGCAAACTGGACGATATTGCTCATCTGGGCGTAGACCTTGGCCATCCCCTCGGGAGTACTCAAATCGGCTCCCTCAGGAACCGTCATGGGGACCACCCGGTAATCCTTCAGGTGAAGGAGACGGATCCGCCCGGCGCAGCGGTTGATGAAGGCAACGGGGTCCAGCCCGCCCCGGTAGATCCAATGGATGTCCAGCTCGAAGCCCAACTGCTTGGTGTTCTCCCGAATAATATCCATGAGAAACTGTCCGTTGAAGCGGGCAAACTCAAAATGATGGTTGTGGTAGTAGAGGTCGATGCCCTCCTCCTTCAACCGGCAGGCATACTCGTCCGCCTTCTTGGCAAAGTCCAGAGACGCCTCATAGCTGAACCGGGCATCCATAGGCATGGCGCCGATCCGCAGCATATCGCAGTCCAGGGCCTTGCAGTCGTCCACGATCTTCTTGAAGTGGTCCGGGTTGGACAGGGCTTCCGCCTTGGGCTGCTGGGGGGAAGGCTCCACCATGGCCGACAGGGAGGCCACGTTCATCCCAAGCTCATCAATGGAGCGGCGGAACCCCGTCACATTCTCCGCAGTCATGGGCACCTGAGAAATTTCAATGCAGTGATAGCCGATGCCGGTGAGCTTTTCCATAGACTCAAACACATCGAACCTTGGCATTTTATTGGGAGCGATGGTGGACATTTGGACGCCGATCAGACCCTTTTGCGGCATAAGACATTCTCCTCTCTAATTTTTACGAAAAGTCCCCAAGCTCCCCTGCCCCATGGCGGGGAGGGGAGCCGGAGCCATTCTTTCTCAGAACCAGTCGCCGAAGCCCAGCTTCACCAGGTTGTCGTGGCTGGTCTTCAGGCAGTCGAAGGGATCCCGGCCATAGGCGTCGTCCTGCTCAATGAGGAAGTACTCGGCACCGCCGGCAAGACCGGCCTCAATACAGGCTTTGATGGGCAGGCTGCCCTCGCCCACCTCGGCAAACTGGACCGTATCCTTAAAGCCGCCCATAAACTTCATGACGGAGGCCCGGTCGGTCATGTCCAGACCGCCCTCGGGCATCTGCATCTCGCCGATGCGGTAGTCCTTCAGATGAAGCAGCCGGATGGAGCCTGCGTACTTTTTGATGAACTCCACGGGGTTCTCGCCGCCCCGGTGGATCCAGTGGGTATCCAGCTCAAAGCCCATGTGGGGGGCGTTGGCCCGAATAATGTCCAGAAGGTACTCGCCGTTATACCTCACAAACTCAATGTGATGGTTGTGATAGTAAAGGTCAATGTCGTCCTCCTTCAGCTTGAGGGCGCACTCCTCAGCCTGGCGGGCAAAATCCACCGCCTTCTCGTAGCTGCCCATGCAGGTCATGGGCAACATGCCAATGCGGAGCATATCGCAGTCCAGGGCCTTGCAGTCGTCCACGATCTTCTTGTAGCCGGCGGGGTCGTTGAGGTACTCGCCTGGCATGCCGGGGACCATGGGGGCCACAGAGGCGGTGTTGGAAGAGACCTTCATGCCCAGCTCATCAATGGAACGGCGGAAGCCCTGAACATTCTCAGGGGTCATGGGCACCTGGGAGATCTCAATGCAGTGGAACCCCAGGTCGGTGAGCTTGGCCATAGACTCGTAAGCGTCAAAATGGGGCATCTTGGCAGGGGCGATGGTGGACATCTGAACGCCGATCAAACCTTTATTCGCCATGGAAATACACTCCTTATCGTTTCGTTTTACGCCTTATAATACTTCCATCAGTCTGTTTTCTTTGGAGGACTGGAAGATGGTCTCCATCAGGCGGATGACCATGACAGCGTCCCGGACATGGATGTAATCATCCCCGCCGGTCTCCACCGCCTTGCGGAACCGCTCCACCATTCTGGTATGGGAGGCGCCGTAATAGAACTTGACGCCCTCCAGCCGGGGTGCTTTGCAGAGCACCTCCCGGGACGCGTCGGGGCCGATCCGATAGAGGGTGTTGTCCTCGATGTGGAAGACCCCCTTCTCCATCGCCACCCGGATCTGGACCGACTCGTTGGTCCAGTTGTTGTTGGTGGCGAAAAAGAGGCCCCGGGCACCGTTGGCAAACTCCATCCGGGCCACCACGTCCCCCTCCACCTCGACGCCGTAATCGTTGAGCTGGCCCACCACAGCATGGAGCCTCGACACATCTCCGGCCAGATAATACATCAGGTCCAGGGTGTGGAGAGACTGGTTGATCATGCTGCCGCCGCCTGCCTCGGCCCAGGTACCACGCCAGGGCTTCTGGGAATAGTACTCCGGGTTGCGGTACCAGGGCACAAAGCCCCGGATGCCGGTGACCTTGCCGTACTCGCCGGAATCAATGATCCGCTTGAGCTCCTCGGTGGTCTCGTTCATCCGATTTTGCAGGCAGATGCCGATCTTCACCTCAGGATGCTTGGCCTCCAGAGCGGCAAATTCCTTGGCCTGGGCGATATTCAGAGCCACCGGCTTCTCGCAGAAGACGTTGACCCCCATTTCCACCAAGTCCTTGGCCACGGGATAGTGGAGATAGTGAGGCAGACAGATATGTACCACATCAGGCTTTTCCGCCTTTACCATCTCTTTGTAGGCTGTGTAGAAGGGCACCTCCTCGGGAGCCTGGCTTTTCAGCGCCGGGTCCACATCACACACCGCCGAGAGCTTGATCTCCGGGTTGGAGGCGATGGCATCCAAATGGACCACCGAGATGGTTCCCAAACCAATGATCGCAGCTTTTATCATTTGGCTTCACCTCTAAATTCCTCTCCTCCCCCCGTCCATGGACAGGGGGAGGAGATCAGTTTCAAAAATTACTCCCGGGTGGGGAACTTGCCTTCCTTTTCGATGAGCTTGTTTAGTTCAGCGGCGTACTCCTCGGGATCGCAGGGGTTGGCCACTTCCCGGCCGGTCCAGGCGGAGAGCTGGGAGGCGTTGGCCAGGTTCACGCCGTTGATGCCATCCGAACCGGGGGCCAGCAGGGGGCTGCCGGTAAGGCAGTGAAGGGCAAAGTTCTCCATAACGGTGCTGTGCTGGAAGCCCCAGCCGTCGGTATTCTCAAAGGTCTCCACATCGTAGAGGCCGCCACCCGAGTTGCCCCGGGTGAGCATGGCCACCTGACGCATATCCATGGTGGCGTTGAGCACATCCTCGGTGACATGAGTGCCGTCCTTGGTGTAGCGGTAAATGGTAGCGGTCTTGGAGTCGTCCACCACGATCTTGCCGCCGTCCAGGTCGATCTCCAGGCGGTCGGTGCCCATGGCATCGTGGGTACAGGTGGTGAAGGTGCCGATGGCACCGTTGGCGAAGGTGACCGTCATGGTGACCTCATTCTCCACGTCGATCTCACGGTGGCAGCCGTTGATGTTCTTGGAGTAGACCTTCACAGGCACGCCGCAGATCCACTGCCACAGGTCCAGCTGGTGGGGCGCCTGGTTCACCAGAACGCCGCCGCCTTCGCCGCCCCAGGTGGCACGCCAGGCACTCTGCTGATAGTAGCTGTCAGGCCGCCACCAGGAGTTGATCATCCACTGGCTGCGGCGGATTTCACCCAGTTCGCCCGAGGCCACGATCTCTTTGACCTTCTGGTAAAGCTTGTTGGTGCGCTGGTTGAACATGATGCCGAAGGCTACATCGGGATGGGCGGCGGCGCAGGCGTTCATGGCCATTACGTCCTTGGCCCGGACGCCGGCGGGCTTCTCCACCAGCACGTTCATGCCATGCTCCAGGCAGTAGATGGCGATCTCATGGTGCAGGTAGTGGGGCACAGTGGTGATGACGGCGTCCACATTACCCGAGGCCACCATCTCCTTCCAGTCGGTGTAGAAGGGGATCTCAGGATACTTCTCCTTGCACATCTTCTCCTTCTCGGGGTCGATGTCGCACAGGGCGCCCAGAGCGCAGTGGGGGGGGATCTCAGGAGCGGGCATGCCGGGGAAGCCCATACCTTTGCCGGTCAGGATTCCCGCGTAGGAACCTCCCTGCGCGCCGATGCCGATGAGGCCGAAACGAATCTTGTTTTCCATACTGTTTTGCTCCTTTCAAAATAATGGTTTTGGGAATTTTCTTTGCTGTATGTAAACTTTTTATTGCTCACAATACCAAATGGCTCAGATCTGAGCCAGAATGTCCCGCAAAGCCTCGTACTGGATGCGGTAGCCGTCCGCCCCGTCCTTGGCCTTGTTCTCCTTGATCACGTCGGTGGCCGCCTTCTGCTCCAGGGACTGGAGAGCGTCAAAGAGGACCAGGTGGGGCTCCAGGGTGAGAAAGCCCTTGTAGCCCTCTTCCCGGATGGCCTTTTTCAGCAGCTCGGGGATGTGGCCGTCGCCGGTGCCGCAGACTACGTTCTCGTTGTTGCCTGCCACGGCGTCCTTGATGTGGATATACTCCACATACCCATGAAGCAGCTCCCAGGCCCGAAGGGTATCCTCTCCGCACTGGACGAAATTGGCAAAGTCAAAGATTGCCCGGAAGTGAGGGCTTGCCACCTCTCTCAAAATAGTCAGGCAGCGGTCAGCCACGTCGCCATAAATATCCTTCTCGTTCTCATGGAGGAGGACCACGTCATACTGGGCGGCCACCCGCTCGTAGCCCTTCAGTTTCTCAATGACGGTATCCCGGTATTGCTCAGGGTCCTGCCCCTCGGGGACAAAAAAGCTGAAAATGCGGATATAGCGGCAATTCAGAAGCTTGCAGATCTTGCACAGCCGCTCCAGCTTCCCGAGCTGGTCCTGGTAAGCTCCCTCGTCGTCCACATTGATCTTCCCAATGGGGCTGCCCAGGGAGGAGACCTCCACGCCTGCGGCCTTCAGCCGGGGCAAGAGCTTCTCCACCACCTCTTCCGGCGTGTAGTCGGCTACGTTCTTCCCGTCGGCGCTGCGCAGGGAGATGTGCTTCATGCCCAGGCGTGTCACTGTGGCAAGCTGGACGTCAAAGTCGTTGCTGATCTCGTCCGCAAACCCGGAAACCCAAATTCCGTCCATAAAACTCCTCCTTTTTTCCTTGTTGTTCTGAACAATCAGGCTTAGGAACAAAGCATAGGCTCTATTACTATTGACAGTATACCATACTTTTTTCACAATGGAGATTGCAAAAATTGCTTGACACATTGTAAAAGTTGTTATAAACTTGACTTGTCCCCTATGGGGAGACCCGGGCCCACCAGAGATATGGCTTTCGTCCTTTTCGGACCGAACGCCTCTTTCTCTTTCAACGCCCTGTATGCAGGGCGTTGCTCTTTTCCCGGGAAAAGAGGGCCCCGGTTCAGCAAGCGTTTCTGCCTCTTCGGTCATCAACCTGTTCTGCCGCGGAAAGGAGTGTCGTCATGCCCCAGACCTTTGACCCCAGGCAACACATGCTGGCTCAGAGCTTTGAAATTTTCCACTACTGCGACTCCAATCTGGATAATGTGGAGCTCCACCATCACGATTTCTTTGAGATCTATTTGTTTCTCAACGGAAATGTGGACTACTCCATCGAAAGCCGCATTTACCACCTTCTTCCCGGCGACATGCTGCTTATCAGCCCCCTGGAGCTCCACCAACCCCGGATCACCCAGGAGTCCACTCCCTACGAGCGGATCGTGCTCTGGATCAACAAGACCTTCCTGCTCCAGTTCTCTTCCCCGCAGACCAGCCTCACCTCTTGCTTTGACTCCAACAATCCCCAGCACACCAACCTGCTTCGGTTCACCCCCTCTCAACGGGAGGTGGTGAAGGGGCTTATGCTCCAGCTTATCAACGAAACAGGAAACAAAAGCTATGGCGGCGACCTGGTCTCTGTAAGCATTTTGATGCAGCTTTTGGTGGAGATCAACCGGGTGGCCCAGACCACCCCACCCCGCCACGAGGAGAACGACAAAGCCGCCGTCCTGGTACAGAACGTGCTGGAGTATATCAACGAGCACTATCACGAGGAGCTCTCCCTGGATTCCATCGCCAACAAATTTTTTATCAGCAAATACCATCTGTCCCACGAGTTTAACCGACTGGTAGGCACCAGCGTATACCGTTATATCGTGCAGAAGCGGCTGGTCATCGCCAAGCAGATGCTCGCGGACGGGATCCCGCCCACCAACGCTTACCAGCACTGCGGCTTTAAGGATTACGCCAACTTTTTCCGGGCCTTTAAGACCACTTACAGGATCAACCCAAAACGGTTTTTCGAGCTCTCCCAGGGTGAACTCAATCCCTGGCAGCGGGAGCTCTGACGAAAAAACATCCCGGCCCGGAAGCTTCCGGGCCGGGACTTTTATTTGCTTTTATTTGTATGTCCACCGCCAAAAGGATTTCCGCACCTTGGGAAACGACTGTCCGCGCCTTCCGGACCTTGTATCAGCCCTCCGCTTCCTTCTGAGCGTAATACTGGGCCTGGGCATGCCAAAGCTCGTGGTATTTGCCGCTTTCGTTGGAGAGCAGCTCCTCATGTCCCCCCTGCTGGACCACCTGTCCGTGGTCAAAGACGGCGATCTCGTCGCAAAACTTGCAGGAGGACAGCCGGTGGGAGATGTAGACCGCAGTGCGGTCCCCGGCGATCTGGTCAAATTTGGAGTAAATTTCCGCCTCGGCCAGGGGGTCCAGGGCCGCCGTGGGCTCATCCAGAATGATAAAGGGGGCGTCCTTGTAGAGGGCACGGGCAATGGCGATCTTCTGGGCCTCACCGCCGGACACCTCCACCCCCTCCTTGTCCAGGTCCTTGTAGAGGTAGGTGTCCAAGCCCTTGGGCATCTCAGCGAGGCGGTCCCCGAAGCCGGCATCCCGGAGGGCCTTCTCCACTTTGGAGCGGTCATAGTCCATGGCCCCGGCCACGTTATTGCCCAGGGGCTGGGCGATAAGCTGGAAATCCTGGAATACCACCGAAAAGATATTCATATAGTCCCGGTAATCATACTTGCGAATGTCAATACCGTTTAAGAGGATCTGCCCCTCGGTGGGGTCGTAGAGGCGGCAGAGGAGCTTGATAAAAGTGGTTTTGCCGCTGCCGTTCTCCCCCACCACCGCCAGGCGCTGTCCCACCTGGAACCTTATGTTCACGTGGCGAAGGACCCAGGCCTCGGTGTTGGGGTAGCGAAAGGACACGTCCTTAAACTCCACCTCGTACTGCCGGTCGGAGCGCTTCTCGGTGGTAAGGGATCCCTGGTACATGGAGTTGGGGATATCCAGGAATTCAAAGATGAGCTCCATGGCTTCCACGTTGCCTTCCAACTGGCCCCAACTCGTCAGCAGGTTGGAAATATTTCTGGACAGAGCCGTAACTGCCCCCACATACTGGGTGACCAGGCCCACCCCAAAAGCGCCGCCCCAAGCCTTAAGGCAGGTGAACAGGTAAATGAAGCCTGTAAGCGCGGCGGAAAGAGCAGCCCCGAAAGCGTCATACCAGGAGCCGGGCTTGATCACCTTGGTCTCATAACCGCCTCCATGCCGAAAGGTAGACGCGGTTTCAAAATAGTGGGCCGCAATTTCCTGCTGCTCATAAAGGCGTACATCCACCGACGCCGGACGTTGGGAGCCAAGGCTCATAAAATGTCCAAAAATATTATTTCCCTGCGTACCTTCCTCGTTCAGGCGCACCTGCATACTCCAGCATTTCCCGGACAGGTAGCCGGAAAGCAGCGCGGTTCCCACAACTAGAGCCAGTATCATCACAAAAAACAAAGGCTGGTTGAGAACGGCCAATGGACTTTCCTGTGGAACCTTGGACGTAAAAAGGCTTATCGTGAGCGTAATCGCGCTGAGAATTCCTATGAACGCTCCCAGGAGCTCATTCATGCTCCGTATGGTGGGAAACCCAAGTCCTACATAACTCTCATTCAGCCGGATCTTGTTCAGCATCTCCTTGGTAGCCTGGCTGTCTACATCCGCATAGTCCATGGAGAAGAGCTTTTTCAGATAGGGAACCGTATCCTCCTGATAGGCGGCAAGCGAATGAATGGGGTCTGCCCACCGGGCAATCCCATAACGCGTCAACGCCAGGCCGGCCTCCACGGCGAGAGCGAGGATCACCCAATATTTTAACGCCTCGGGACGGCGGAGCCCGGCGAGCTCATTGATGATGCGGGCCGAGAAAAAGATGGTCACATAGGGAGTGACGGCCTCAAAAGCCGCCTTACAGGACTGGGACAGAAAGAATTTGGGCGCTATCCTATGAAATTCCTTGGCCCCCCGCCAGTGGACCTGAAGGATCTTCCTTGCTGAATATTTTCTTGTTTTATTTTTCATCAGAAATCCTTCCCCTCCCGGTAATACCGGCTCTGTACCTCAAAGAGGTCGGCGTAGCCGCCCCCCTGGGCCAACAAGCTCTCGTGGGTGCCCTCCTGGGCGATGACCCCGTTCTCCAGGAAGAGGATGCGGTCACAGAACCGTGTGGAGGCCAGCCGGTGGGAGATGAACACCGAGGTCTTGCCCTGAGTCATCTCGTTATATTTCATGTAGATGTCGTTCTCCGCGATGGGGTCCAGGGCGGCGGTGGGCTCATCCAGCATAAGGAGGGGCCCGTTCTTGTAGAGGGCACGGGCCAGCATGAGCCGCTGGGTCTCACCTCCAGAAAAAAGCACCCCGTCCTCGTACACCTCCCGGCCCACGTGGGTATCCAGACCGCCCGGCAGGCTTTCCAGCTTTGGAGTAAGCCCCGCCTTGTCCAGGCAGTCGGCCACCCTCCCCCGGTCAATGCCCTCAACGCTCTGGGCCACAGTCTCGGCCAGGGTAATGTTGATCAGAGAAAAGTCCTGAAACACCGCGGAAAGGAGCTTATAATATTCCCTTCGGTTCAGTGCCCGAATATCCACTCCATTGAGGAGCACTCTACCCTCCGTAGGGTCCAGCAGGCCGCAGAGGAGCTTCACCAGGGTGGTCTTGCCCGCCCCGTTGAGGCCTACAATAGCCAGCTTCTCCCCGGGATGGATGGTAAGAGAAATGTTTTTGATGGTGTCCTCCGCCGCCTCAGGATAGCGGTAGGACACGTTCTCCAGGGCAAGCTCACAGCCCGCCGACAGATCAGGGATGGGGACCCCCCCTTCAAACCGAAAAGGCTCAGGCCAGTCCAGGAACTCCCGGACAACCGACAACTCAATGCTTTCCTTTTGAAGAAAATTGACCTGCTTCAAAATGCCGATGATCCAGGAGGAAAAACCGCTGAAGGCCGAAAAATAGAGAAGAAATTCCGCCGCCGAGAGTCCTCCCTCCAATGTCATCCGTATCAGGTAAAAGTAGGCAACGCCGTTCCGGGCAAATGCAAAGACCATATCGGCCAGATTTCCCCAAAAGACGACCGCTGCCCGTCGATGCACAAAGCTCGCATATAGCTCCAAGGCTTTATCATAAAGCTCAGTGAGCCAATCCGCCAGGCCAAAAATACGAACATCCTTTGCCATAACCCGATTCTTGGCTGTTTTTTCCACGTAGTTCAGTTGATGGATGCCCTTCTCCCATTCCTCCTTGTGGCGGTTGGACCAGCCCGTGGTCCATGTCGTAATAAAAAAGCTGACCGCGCCAGTAGCGATCACCACCAAAAGCAACACCGGCTCCAAATGAGACAGAAGTGCCAAATAGATGCCAAATCCCACCACATTCTGAAACAGCGCGGAGAGATCCCTCCAGATCTTTTCCGTCGCCGCCCAGTTGCTGTAAGTCGCTTCATCGGCCAGCGACCGTTCCTCCCCGAATTTCGGGTCCAGAATGTTGGAATACGAGGTGGTGCAGCTCTTTCTGTCAATATCTCTGGTGATCTCGCTGCGGACCTCTATCAGGCCAACCTTACAACGTGTCTCCATAAATGCCCGAAATCCTTGCAAAAAGAACAGAGTTACCGAGAAAAAGAGGATGGTGCCCAGCAGCTCCTCCAGAGGGGCCACAGTCTCCACCTTACCCAGCACGGCGGGGGCAATGAAGAGTTGGGCAAGGTTGATGGCTACGGCAGCCGTTGGGATCAGCAGAGAATAGCCCAGCACTCCCCTGTCCTTTCTCCAGGCCCGGGCGATCATCCACCCCACATTCTGGAGTACATTGTATTTGGGCCTGCGTTTTTCTTTTTTGTCGTTCATGGCGTTCACCTTCCTTGTGATGCTACCATACCATAAAAATCCGCCCCCGGGACATTCCGGGGACGAATCGTTGTTTTTTGGTGATGAATCGCAAAAAGACACCTCTACAGGCTTCCCCATTTATGGGGAAGCTGTCAGCAGTACGGCCACAGGCCGCCTGCTGACTGATGAGGTCATTACAATGGCCTCCCTCATCCGCCCCAGTCTGCGGACTGGGGCACCTTCCCCCCGGGGGAAGGCTTCAAGGGTCTCACTCTTGTGGAATTAAGATCTCCGTGGTAAACGCCCCCTCCTCGCTGTTGCGGCTGAGATAGCCCTCCAGCCGCTCCACGATGGCGTCAATGCGGACCAGGCCGAAGCCATGGCCCTCCCCCTTGGAGGTACGGAATCCTTTGCCCACCTTGCTGAGCTTGCCTCCGGCGGCGAAATTGGTAAAGGAGATATAGAGCTGGGTACCCTTCATGTCCATGTAGACCCGAATGAACCGTTCCTCCTCGGGAAGCTTCATGCTGGCCTCAATGGCGTTGTCAAAGAGATTCCCGATGATGCAGCACAGGTCCAGCTCGGAGGTTTTCAGCTTCACGGGAATGTGAGCGTCCACCTTCACTGGGATGCTCCGGGCTTTGGCCAGGGAGATCTTGCTGTTGAGAATGGCGTCGGCCATAGGGTTGCCTGTTTTCACCACGGTGTCCACTGTGTTCAGGTCCACGTCCAGCATATCCAGATACTTCCTGATGGCCTCCAGGTCGCCGTTGGCGGCGTAGGCCTTCATGGTCTGAATGTGGCTGCGGTAGTCATGCCGCCAGCCCCGGGTCTGGCGGTACATATTCTCCACTTCCTGGTAGTGGGTCTCGATCAGCTCCCGCTGGTAGGCGGCCAGACGCTTGTCCACCTGCTTGGAAAAAAAGCTCATAGTCTCACTCCCGGTCAATGATGGCCCGGTTCAGGGTCTCAAACCCGCCCCGGGGCAGGGGCAGCACAGTACCGTCGGTGAGGGTCACCTGGTCCCTGGTGGTCCGGCGGACCTTGTCCAGGTTGATAAGCAGGGACCGGCCTACCCGGCAGAACCGGGCGTCCAGCTCCCGCTCAAACTCCCCCAGAGTCCGCTTGACGGTGTACTCCTCCCCGGCGAAGAGGGTCACATAGTTCTGCCGGACCTCCAGATACCGAAGCTCCCGGAAGGGGATACGGACCAGCTCCCCGGAGAGTTCCAGATTCAGGTACCGCCCACTCTCCCCCTTCTTCACCAGAGCCCGGTCCAGCACCGAGAAGAGCTTGTCCCGGTCCACCGGCTTCATGAGATAGTGGAGGGCGTTGACGTCGTAGCCCTCGGCTATGTAGTCCGAGTAGCCCGTGACAAAGATGATCTGGACGGTCTCGTTCTCCTTACGGAGGGCGCGGGCCATGGTGACCCCGTCCATCTCCCCCATCTCAATGTCCAGCAGAAGAATGTCAAATTCCTTGTCCTCGGCGTAGTGGAACAGAAATGCCTCGGCCGAGGGAAAGGTCTCCAGGCGGAGGGACAGCTCCCGCGCCCCAGCCCAGGCCCGGGTCAGCTCGGTCATCAGGGCAATGGCAGCGGGGTCGTCGTCACAGATAGCGATGCGGCAGGGCATGGCGCCTCCTCCTTTCCCGGCGGTCTTTCTTGCAGATCAGCTCGCTTTTTATTATAACTCACATATCCCTCTCATTGCAAGGACCAAGAGTCTTTCATATGCGCGAAAAGGGACGGCCTGCGGCCGTCTCTTTTCTTTGTTGTCCAACCTATTCCTTGGCTTTTGCCTCGTCGGCGCTCTCCGCCGTTTCCTTTTCATCCTCTTCCTCTTCTTCCGTCTTTTGCTTCTTCCGCTTTAGCTTGGAGAGGATGGTACACAGGATAATGCTCACCTCGTAGAGGCCCAGCATGGGCACGGCCACCATAACCTGGGAGACAATGTCCGGGGGAGTAATGAGGGCGGCCACAAAGAAGATGACCACAATGATGAACCTCCGGCCCTTCTTCATCCACTCCACCTTCACCAGCCCTAGTTGGGTGAGCATCACCGACAGCACGGGCAGCTCAAACACAATGCCAAAAATCACAAACATGGTAAGCAGGAATGTGATATAGTTGGCCACCGTGATGGAGGCGGCGATCTCAGTGCCGGCGCTCACCCCGATCAAAAACTCCAGCATAAAGGGAAGCATGATCTCATAGGCAAAATAAACGCCTACCAGAAAGCAAAGCAGCCCAAAGGTCACCGCCAGCACAAAGACAAGGTTCTCCTTCTTGCTCAGGCCCGGGCGCACAAAGGCCCAGATCTGATAGAGCAGCACCGGGAAGGTAACGCATACCGAGGCCAGCAGGGAGATGGAAAAGTGCTGCATCAGCAGCTCCTGGGGGGCCACATAGATATACTGGTAGCCGTAGGCCTTGCCCATATCGGTGAGAAACTCCACGATCACAGGCGCATAATTAAGGCACACCAAAAAGGCGCCCACCAGGCATACCACGCAGACGGCCACCCGGTTACGCAGCTCCTTCAAATGGCCCGACAGAGCCATTTGGTCCTTGCTCTCTGGCTTCTTCTTGTGCTTGGCCATTGCTTACTCTTCCCAGGGCTCCTCGGACTTCTTGGCAGCCTTCTTTGCCTTGGGCTCCTCAGTCTCGTCCTCGTCCTCCACAGAAGCCATGCCGGCCCGCAGGTTCTTTACGCTCTTGCCGATCATCTTGGTGAGCTTGGGGATCTGGGTGGGGCCAAAGATGACTACGACCACAGCCAGAATGATGAGCAGTTCGGTAGTTCCCAGTTTCATTTCAGTATCCTCCTAAAATTTTTTATGTGTTTACTGGCGCTCCGCACCAAAGGGACAGATGTACTTCCTCAGGCTTCCCCGCTCTTGGCCTCCTGGGGCGCCGCGGCGGCCACTGTGTCGGCACTCTCCGGTTCCCCAGCGGGTGCCTCAGTCTTCGGCTCCTCCGCCTTCGGCGCGCCGGCAGGGTCCTCCGTAGGAGTCTCCCCTTCGGCCGCCTCGCCCGAGGTCTCCGCGGAAGCCTCCCCGGCTTCAGCAGGAGCGCTCTCCTTCTCAGGCTCCTTTTTCTTCGTCTTGGCGGGCTTGGTCAGGCCGTCAAAGGATTTTTTGATCTCGTTGACGCTGCCTGTGACCTCGTCCTTCAGCTCGGTGATGGGCTCCATGGCCTCCTTCAGCGGCTTCTGGGCCTCCTCCAGAGGCTCGATCACACTTTCACGTATCTCCTTGGTGGCCTCGCTGGAGAATTTACGGAACTCCCGCAGGCCCTCGCCCAGCTTTCTCGCAAAGGAAGGGAGCTTGTCAGGGCCAATGGCAAACAGGGCTACCACCAGGATCAGGATAATTTCTGTCATACCAAGATGCAATGTGTTTTCCCTCTTTCCTCTCACGTGAGTTTATGCGCTGCTTCTGTCAAATCAATATCATACCTGATTTTTCTGAATTTTGCAAGAGTTCCAACGCAAAAAATAGATACGCAGGGTACTATATAAATCATATAATACCCTGCGTTTTATAAATTTTGTTCCAGCTTTCCCAAAAATCAGCTTTCCCTCAGAGCTCCACCGTAAGCCGGTGGGCAGCGGTCAGGCTCTCGCCAGGCTGAAGGACCACCGCGCCGGGGCGCTTGCTAAGGTCGTGACCGGGGCCCACAAAGCCGGTCCATGGCTCGATACATACGAACTCCTCACAGCCCTTGGGACTCCACAGCAGTACAAAGGGAAAGCCCTCTGTATCCAGCCGCAGGGCCTTACCCGTCCCCCTCTCCTCCACCTGGATCCAGGCCGACTTCAAATCAGGGAAGCAGGTGCTGTCATTGTCAAAGGTGTGGGGATCCAATTCAAAGACATCACTGCCGTCAGGGGCCTCGGGCTTTTCAAACCGAATGATGTAATCCGAATAGGACTTGCCCGGGGTGAAGGGGCAGCGGAGGCCGGCATGGAAGCCCAACTGGGCGGGCATAGGCCGATTCCCCGTGTTGATGCCGGTACAGACGGTCTCCACCACGTTCCCCTTCAAGGTGTGCCGGGTCTCAAAAGAAAATTTCCAGGGAAATTTTTCCCCGTCTCCCGGCCAATTCAACCGGAACAGAATGGCGTCTTCCCCCTGCTCCACCATAGTGTGCTCCATGTCCCGGTTGAAGCCGTGCTGGGGCAAGCGCTCGTAACGGATCCCCTGGTCCTCATACCAGTTGTCCTCCACCCGCCCGCACCAGGGAAAAAGCACGGGGGCCCGGCGGGCCCAAACCGAGGGCTTTCCGTCCCACAACAAGGGCTCCTCCGGGGCAGCCTTCCGGCGAAGGTCCCACAGCTCAGCGCCGTGGCTCTCCACCGTCAGGGTCAGCAGCTCGTTTTCAAGGGTATATTCCATCAGCAGATCTCTCCTGTCGTTGGACCAAAAGGCCCGAATACCACGAATCGCGCCCTGAACAGGCGCGATTCGTATAGGCTTTGCAATTACACCAGCTGGACAATGGCCATCTCAGCGGCGTCCCCGCGGCGGGGCCCAATGCGGACCACCCGGGTATAGCCGCCCTGACGGTCGGCGTACTTGGGTCCGATCTGGTCAAAAAGCTTCTTAGCCACATCCTCCTTGGTCAGGAAGCTGAGGACCTGGCGGTAAGCGGCCAGATCGTTCTTCTTGGCCAGAGTGATCATCTTCTCAGCCAGAGGAGCAACCTCCTTGGCCCGGGAGACGGTAGTCTTGATCTGGCCCTCCTCCAGCAGGTAGGTGGTCATAGCACGAAGCATGGCCATACGCTGGTCGGTAGGTCTTCCCAGTTTACGAATAGCGGGCATTTTATTTCACTCCTTCCGGCACGTATCAGTTGTTTTCTTCGTTGGAGAGGCCCAGGCCCATCATGGCCAGCTTGTTGATGACCTCTTCCAAGCTCTTGCGGCCCAAATTACGGACCTTCATCATCTCGTCCTGCGTCTTGGAGATCAGATCCTCCACCGTGTTGATCCCCGCCCGTTTCAGGCAGTTGAAGGAACGAACCGAGAGGTCCAGCTCCTCGATGGTCAACTCCAGGACCTTGTCCCGCTGGGTCTCGGCCTTCTCCACCACGGTGGAAGCAGAGCCCATGGTCTCGCTCAGGTCGGTGAAAAGGAGGAAGTGGTCCACCAGGATCCGGGCGCCCAAGGAAACAGCGTCCCGGGCGTCGATGGTGCCGTTGGTCCACACCTCCAGCGTCAGCTTGTCAAAGTCGGTCCGATCACCCACACGGGTGTTCTCCACCGTATAATTGACCTTCTTCACCGGCGTATAGACCGAATCCACGGGAATGACGCCAATGACGGTCTGGGCGCTCTTGTTCCGCTCGGCAGGGTCATAGCCCCGGCCATGGGACAGCGTCAACTCAATATTCAGGCTGGCCCCGGGCCCCAGGGTGGCAATGTGGAGATCAGGGTTCAGTATCTCCACCTCGCCGTCGGCCTTAATGTCTCCGGCAGTGACCTCGCACTCGCCGGTGGCCTCAATGTAGACCGTTTTGACCTCCTCGGTGTGGAGCTTGGCAATGATGGACTTCACATTGAGGACGATCTCGGTCATGTCCTCCTTCACGCCGGGGATGGTGGAAAATTCATGCTGGATGCCGGCGACCTTGATGGAGGTCACCGCAGTGCCGGGCAGCGAAGAGAGCAGAACTCTCCGCAGAGCGTTACCCAGGGTGATACCGTAGCCCCGCTCCAGGGGCTCCACCACATATTTGCCATAGCTGGCGTCACCGTTGTCTTCACAGTCAATACGCGGCTTTTCAATTTCAACCATAGATTACCCTCCTTCTGGGGGCGGTCGGCCTCGGCCGCCGCCAAATTGGTTTGTTCGCCTGGTCCGAGGGTAGGTGGCTTACTTGGAGTACAACTCGACGATGAGGTGCTCCTCGATGGGAAGGTCGATGTCCTCCCGGGCAGGCAGCTTGGTGACGGTGCCCTTGAGGGTGTTGCGCTCCTTCTCCAGCCACTGGGGTACGTTGACAATGATAGCGTCCTCGCCCACAAAGCGCTTGAACTTCACGCTCTGACGGCTCTGCTCCTTGACCTCGATCACATCGCCCACCTTCACCAGATAGGAGGGAATGTTGACCTTCTTCCCGTTGACGGTAAAGTGGCCGTGGTTCACCAGCTGACGGGCCTCACGGCGGGTCATGGCAAAGCCAAGACGGTACACCACGTTGTCCAGACGGCGCTCCACCAGCACCAGCAGATTCTCGCCGGTCTCGCCGGGCATCCGCATAGCCTTCTCATAGTAGGAGTGGAACTGCTTCTCCAGAATGCCGTAAACAAACTTGACCTTCTGCTTCTCCTGAAGCTGGGTGGCGTACTCGCTCTGCTTCCGGCGCACATTGGCCTTCGGCTTGCGGTTGGTAGTCTTCTTATCATAGCCCATGGCGGCGGGGGAGATCCCCAGCGCCTTACAGCGCTTGGCGACGGGCTGCATATTCTTAGCCATATTGGTTTCTCCTCCTTCTTACACTCTGCGGCGCTTGGGCGGACGGCAGCCATTGTGGGGAACGGGAGTCACGTCCTTGATCAGGGTAACCTCCAGTCCCACGCCCTGAAGGGCACGGATGGCAGCCTCACGGCCCTGGCCGGGACCCTTTACGTAGACCTCAACGGTCTTGAGCCCGTGCTCCATGGCGGCCTTGGCGGCCGTCTCGGCAGCGGTCTGAGCGGCGAAGGGGGTGGATTTCCGGGAGCCCCGGAAGCCCATCTCACCAGAGGACGCCCAGGAGAGGGCGTTGCCCTGCATGTCGGTGCAGGTGATCATGGTGTTGTTGAAGGAGGAGCGGATATGCACCTGGCCCTTTTCAACATTTTTCTTTTCGCGGCGACGACGCACCACTTTCTTCGCTTGTGCCATTGCTTATCCCTCCTTACTTCTTCTTGTTGGCGACGGTACGCTTCGGACCCTTACGGGTACGGGCGTTGGTCTTGGTCCTCTGGCCCCGAACGGGCAGGCCCTTACGGTGACGGATGCCGCGATAGCAGCCGATCTCGGTGAGCCGCTTGATGTCCATGGCCAGGTCCCGGCGGAGGTCGCCCTCCACAGTGTAGCTGTGGCCAATGATCTCACGCAGCTTGGCCTCCTCAGCCTCGGTCAGATCCTTCACCCGGGTGTTGGGGTCGATCTTGGCCTCTTCCAGAATTTTTGTAGCGCTTGTGCGCCCAATGCCAAAGATATAAGTCAGACCGATCTCGATCCGCTTGTCCTTCGGCAGGTCAATACCAGCAATACGAGCCATACTGTTTCAGCACCTCCTTCTTAACCTTGTTTTTGTTTGTGTTTGGGATTCTCACAGATTACCATGACCTTGCCCTTGCGCTTGATGATCTTGCACTTCTCGCACATGGGCTTCACGGACGGCCTTACTTTCATAATAAACCTCCTTGAATGCCTTGAATGGCCCCGCGTCGACACAAGCTTCGGATCGTTCGCTTCCGGGCTGAGCCCGAAAGCTCATTCCCTCCGCTGTGTCTCCTTCCCCCACGAAAACGCTCCGCGTTTCCGCGGGGACCCCGTTTAAGGTCAAGGGCAAGGTGTGCCGACTACGGTCGTTTATATTTTCTTTGGAACTCAATGAACTACTTACTTAGTACGCCAGGTAATCCTTCCACGCGTCAGGTCGTACGGCGACATTTGGACCGTGACCTTATCTCCGGGAAGGATCCGAATGAAATTCATCCGCAGCTTGCCCGAGATGTGGGCCAGGATCACATGCCCGTTGCCTATGTCCACCCGGAAGGTGGTGTTGGGGAGGGATTCCAGAACGGTGCCCTCCACCTCGATCATATCGTCTTTTGCCAAAGCGTCAAACCTCCTTGGCTCGGAAAGCGGCCAGCGCCCTCCGCAGCTCTTTGTCCGTCAGGGCTTGGCCCTGCTTCAGCTTTTCAATGGCGGGATGGTCGTAACCGTTCAGGTGGTCGGTCAGACACTCCACATGGCCCAGCTTCTTTCCCTTCGGCTTTGCCAGCTTGCGGCGTTTTCCGTCGGCCAGAAGCAGCCGGTTTTCCTGGTCGGTCCCTACCACACAAAAGATGTCCCCTTTGTCCCGCCCGGCAACGGAGCGGACGATCCAGCCAGTATAATCCCGCATCAGGCCGGCTCTCCGTTCTCGTCCACCGTCAGGAGCTCAGGCTCCCCATCGGTAATGAGGATGGTGTTCTCATAGTGGGCAGTGAGGCTTCCGTCGGCGGACACGGTGGTCCACTTGTCCTTCAGCACCTTCACCTTCCAGTCTCCCATACACACCATGGGCTCCACCGCGATGACCATGCCCGGCTGAAACCGGGCGCCATGTCCGGCGGCGCCATAGTTGGGGACCTCGGGAGCCTCGTGCAGGTTCCGGCCTACGCCGTGCCCCACGAACTCCCGGACTACACTGTAGCCGAAGCTCTCCACATACTGTTGGACAGCGTGGCTCACATCGGAGACCCGCTGGCCCGCACGGGCCAGCTTGATCCCCTCAAAAAAGCTCTGCCGGGTCACATCGATAAGCCTTTGAGCCTCTTCACTCACCTGTCCGCAGGGATAGGTGGCGGCGCAGTCTCCATGGAAGCCGTCCAGGTAGGCGCCCACATCAACACTGACAATGTCGCCCTCCTTCAGCTTCCGATGGTCGGGGATGCCGTGGATGACCACCTCGTTCACCGAGATGCAGGCCGAACCGGGAAAGCCGCCGTAGCCCAGGAAAGAGGGCTTGGCGCCGTGGCTCTCAATAAACCGCCTGACCTCCCGGTCGATCTCCAGGGTGGTGACCCCTGGCCGGACCATGGATCCGGCCAGGGCGCGGGCCTGGGCGGTAAGCCGCCCGGCGGCACGCATCTTTTCGATCTCATGGGGGGACTTAATGGAGATCATTTCCATTCAGTTTCCCTCCAGAATGTCCATGATCACCTGATTGGTGTCGGCCACAGCACCTGTGTCCTTGACCTCCCGCAGCAGACCACGCTGCTGGTAGAAGCCCTTCAGAGGCTCGGTCAGACTGTGGTAGACCTCCAACCGCTCCCGAACAGTCTCCGGGGCGTCGTCCACCCGCTGGACTACCCGGCCGCCGCACACATCGCAGAGCCCCTCCACCTTGGTGGGATGACCCTTGATATGGTAGATGGCCCGGCAATTGGGACAGACCCGCCGGCCGGTAAGCCGGCCGATCACGGTATCGTCCAGACTCTCAATGGAGAGCACGTGGTCAAACTGGATGCCTTCAGCCTCCAAGGCCTCAGCCTGGGCAATGGTGCGGGGCACCCCATCCAGAATATAGCCCTTTTGGCAGTCAGGCTGGGACACCCGCTCCGCCACCAGATGGATCACCACTTCGTCGGGAACCAGATGGCCCTTGTCCATATAGGTCTGGGCCAGCTTTCCCACTTCGGTGCCCGCGGCGATGGCGGCACGGAGCATGTCGCCGGTAGAGATGGTAGGAATCGAAAGCTTCTCACTGACGATGGTCGCCTGGGTGCCTTTTCCGGCGCCAGGCGGGCCCAAAAAAATCAGTTTCACACTCTCACCCTCTCAGAGAAATTACTCCAGGAAACCCTTGTAGTGGCGCATCATCAGCTGGGCCTCCAAGGCCTTGCTGGTCTCCAGGGCCACACCTACCACAATGATGATGGAGGTACCGCCCAGAGACAGGTTCTCATTGCCGGTGATGTTGCCGGTAACAATGGGCAGAATGGCGAT
>CAJUEU010000017.1 GCA_910585735.1 uncultured Oscillospiraceae bacterium
AGGTGACGGCCAGACGGCAGCCACGGTGGCCCATCATGGGGTTGAACTCGTGGAGAGAGTCGATGATGGCCTTGATGTCAGCCACAGTCTTGCCCAGATCCTTGGCCAGCAGCTCAATGTCCTTCTCCTCGGTGGGGACGAACTCGTGGAGGGGGGGATCCAGGAAGCGGATGGTGACGGGGCAGCCCTCCATGGCCTCGTAGAGGCCCTCAAAGTCGCCCTGCTGCATGGGCTCCAGGACGGCCAGGGCGGCCTCCCGCTGCTCCACGGTGTCCGAGCAGATCATGCGGCGGATGGCGGGGATACGGTCGGCGTTGAAGAACATGTGCTCGGTGCGGCACAGGCCGATGCCCTGGGCACCCAGCTCCTTGGCCTTCTTGGCGTCGGCGGGGGTGTCGGCGTTGGTGCGGACTTGGAGCTGACGGTACTTGTCGGCCCAGCCCATGATCCGGCCAAACTCGCCGGCGATGGTGGCGTCCACGGTGGGGATAGCGCCATCATAGACGTTGCCGGTGGAGCCGTCCAGGGAAATAAAGTCACCCTCGTGATAGGTCTTGCCGGCAACCTCGAATTTCTTATTGACCTCATCCATCTTGATGTCGCCGCAGCCGGAGACGCAGCACTTGCCCATGCCGCGGGCCACAACGGCGGCGTGGGAGGTCATGCCGCCGCGGACGGTGAGGATGCCCTGGGCGGCCTTCATGCCCTCGATGTCCTCGGGAGAGGTCTCCAGACGGACCAGAACCACCTTCTCGCCCCGCTCATGCCACTCCTTGGCCTCCTCGGCGGTAAAGACGATCTTACCGCAGGCGGCGCCGGGGGAGGCGGGGAGGGCCTTGGCAATGGGGGCGGCGGCCTTCAGGGCCTTGGCGTCAAACTGGGGATGGAGGAGAGTGTCCAGGTTCCGGGGGTCGATCATGGAGACAGCCTTCTTCTCATCGATCATGCCCTCGTCCACCAGGTCGCAGGCGATTTTCAGGGCGGCCTGGGCGGTCCGCTTGCCGCTGCGACACTGGAGCATATAGAGCTTGCCGTTCTCTACGGTGAACTCCATGTCCTGCATATCCCGGTAATGGTCCTCCAGGGTGTCGCAGACCTTGACGAATTCGGCGTAAGCCTCGGGGAACTTCTCCTCCATCTGGCTGATGGGCATGGGGGTCCGAACGCCGGCCACCACGTCCTCGCCCTGGGCGTTGGTGAGGAACTCGCCCATCAGCTTCTTTTCGCCGGTGGCGGGGTCGCGGGTGAAGGCCACGCCGGTGCCCGAGTTCTCATTCAGGTTGCCGAAGACCATGGGCATGACGTTGACGGCGGTGCCCCAGGAATAGGGGATGTCGTTGTCCCGGCGGTACACGTTGGCCCGGGGATTGTCCCAGGAACGGAACACGGCCCGGATGGCCTCGTAAAGCTGGACCTTGGGGTCGGAGGGGAAATCCTGGCCCAGCTGCTTCTTGTACTCAGCCTTGAACTCGGCGGCCAGCTCCTTCAGGTCGGCGGCGGTGAGGTCAATGTCCAGGTGAACGCCGCGGCGCTCCTTCATCTGGTCGATAAGGGTCTCGAAATACTTCTTGCCCACCTCCATGACCACGTCGGAGAACATCTGGATAAACCGGCGGTAGGAGTCATAGACGAAACGCTCAAACTTGGGATCGGGGTTACCGGCGATCATGGCGTTGACCACGTCGTCGTTGAGACCCAGGTTCAGGATGGTGTCCATCATGCCGGGCATGGAGGCCCGGGCGCCCGAACGGACCGAGACCAGCAGGGGGTTCTGGAGATCGCCGAACTTCTTGCCGTTGATCTCCTCCATCTTGGCCACGTACTCCCAGATTTGGGCCATGATGTCGTCGTTGATCTTCTGGCCGTCCTCATAGTACTTGGTGCAGGCCTCAGTGGTGATGGTAAAGCCCTGGGGCACAGGCATGCCGATGTTGGTCATTTCGGCCAGGTTGGCGCCCTTGCCGCCCAGAAGCTCACGCATGGAAGCGTTGCCTTCCGAGAACAGGTAAACGTACTTCACTGCCATAGGTAATCCTCCTTGTTTTTCATCTTTGGTTCCCAAAGATTCTCATCAACCATCATTATACCATTTCCTCCCTGAAAAGCAAGGAGACTTTTGCTTTTTTTCTGGCCTTTTTGCCCTTGTTTTGCTCCCACTGGCCCTTTGGCGTTCCCTCTTCGGACGACAAGACGGGAAAGGACCCAAGCCCAGTTAGGCTTGGGTCCTTTCTGCCAGAGAATGAAAAGAGAGAGAATTATCAATAATATTGAGCGGTAAAGGAGACCGACATAATGGTCACCATGAGGCCATTGACAATACCGGCCAGATAAGGATTCTTGGTCTTTTTGTAGATGGCTCTGGAAATGTAGGGGGCTACGATCAGGATCAAAATGATACCGTAGAGCCAGCAACCCAGCTGACGCTCAAAGCTGGTCTTGGACCAGAAGGGGATGCCTGTTCCCACAAAGGTTCCGTACTGAATGGCCTCGATCACAATGGCGCTGAGGGCATTAAAGACACCCAGAATCAGCAGGTTGACCCATTCCGGGCCGCCCACCTTATTGTTGCGGAAACAGTTGACCGAAATAGAGTTGGGAATGTAGTACAGAAGGAAGAGGGGAGCAGCCGCGATCATCCAGAACACCTTCTCCGCCCGGAAGGCTTTGAAGGCAACCACCCAGAATTCAAAGTTCATCTGGAAGAAATAGTCGGCGGCCCAGATCACCAGTTCGCCGCAGGCGACTGCCAGTAGAGCCAAGCCAATGGTGGCCATCCATTTTTCCTTGCTCAAGACCACACCGTTTTCCCGCAGGTCCATGCCATTCTTTTTACCATAGTAGCGGTAATACAGATACATAACGAGGCAGGAGAATAAGCCGCCCAGAGCTCCCCAAACGCCGAACAATAGGGTCTGAACCTGAGGCAGGACCGCAGGCTGCTGGGTTACGGGGTCCAGATTGTAAATAGGCGGTCCGATGATGAAAAAGGTTACATAGGAGAATACGGCGGTAATGATCAAGCCACCCCAGAACCAGAGCTTTCCTGTTATGTCCTTGGGGGATTCCTGCCGGACCACAGGAGTCTCCGCTTTCAGGACTGCGAAAGTCCCCGTGTGGATCAACAGGCTTATGACAGCGATAATAACTGCCATTACACCGCCCATTCCCACAAAGGAGATACATTCCTTTAACAGGCCATGCTGGCTGGAGGAATCAATGGGGTTGGGGGCAGGCATGACCATTTGCAGAAAGTCAATGACGTAGCCGCAGGACTGGGAAGAGACCACGCTCCAGGAGTGGATCTCATTGGACTGGAAAATGCCGTGGTAAGTGGTTTTTCCATCGATCTCTTTGGTATACCAGCGGTTATATTCGGGCGTTCCCTCAAAGGTGGAGGGCTCTTGGCCAAAGGCCAGGAAGGACTTGGCGTTCTCGGTATAAATATAATCCTTGGGAGCATTCTGCCAGGTCCCGTCAGAACCTTTTACGCTGAAGAACCAGTCATCATACTTGGAGGCGATGACACAATAATCGGTGTTGCCATATTTATTGTAGTAATTGCCATCGGCATCCTTGTAATCGGGCTCAAAATCTACAGGGACCAAAGCGGCGAACTGGGGACCGCCCGCCTCCTGGGCCAAGGTAAAGGCCTTGTTTAAGGCCCGGCCCGCCGAGGAATGTCCACTGGCGGCTACCTGGGTCTCATCCACATAGGGAAGGCTGCACACAAAGGTAAAGGCATCGTAAGTATCGTAGCCGGTGGCATGGACGTTCCCGGATTCCCCGTGACCGTACTGGTCAAAGGCAAAGACCACATAGCCCCGGCGGGAAAGCTCCATAGTGTAGGTGGACATGACCTCTCTGGACTTCCAGGAGCCATGAGTCAGGACCACCGCAGGAGCGGGATCTTCAGCGGTGGCTGTTTTGGGCACATACAGATCACCGGACAATGTCAGCCCGCTTGCGGTCTGGAGGCTGATTCGATGAATTTTGACCGTGCCGCCGCTGGTAGCCAAGATATTTTGAGCAACCATGCTAAACAGGCAGACACACAGGGCGATCACAAGCGCCATTTTTGCTTTTGTCTTTGGGTCACGGGACACGTTTCTTTTCTCGTCCATTTTGAAAGCTCCTCCCTTTTTATTTATCTATTCCGCAGGCGTTTGCCTGTAAACAGATCTAACCCGTCAGCGTCCGATCCTTTATAAAGCTGCGAATCAGCGCCCCGGTGGTTTTCTGCACCAGTTCCCCCGCCCGGGCCATAGATTCCTTCACGGTCAGGGATCCGTCCGAGATGGGGACAATGGCGTCCACACCGCAGCCGTAGAGCTGCTCGGCTCCTTCCCCTACGCACCCGGCCAGAACTACCACGGGGATGGGGCCAAACCTCTTTACCCGGGTGGCCACGCCGAAGGGCACCTTGCCCCGGACAGACTGGCCGTCCACTCGCCCTTCCCCGGTGATCACCAGGTCGGCCCCTTCCAGGGCCTCCTCAAACCGGGCGGCGTCCAATACAATGTCGACCCCTGGCCTGACCTGGGCCCGGCAGAATACCATAAGTCCAGCCCCCAGGCCTCCGGCGGCTCCGGCGGCGGGCCGGTCCGCCACATCGATTCCAAGCTGCTCCCGGATGACCCGGGCATAGTTAGCAAGCGCGCTGTCCAGCTTGCCCACCAGCTGGGGGGTGGCCCCCTTTTGTGGGCCGTAAACGGCGGTAGCCCCTTCCGGGCCGCAAAGAACATTGCTCACGTCGCTGGCCACAAGAAACCGGCTTTCAGAAAGCCGCCGGTCCAGACCGTCACAGTCAATGCGGTCCAATCGGGCCAGCGCCCCGCCCCCGGGCGGAAGCTCTTTTCCCTCCCGGTCCAGGAAGCGAACTCCCAGGGCCTGGGCCATGCCGGCGCCGCCATCGTTGGTGGCGCTGCCGCCGATGCCAATAATGAACCGGCGGCAGCCCCTGTCCAGGGCGTGGCGGATCAGCTCGCCGGTCCCGTAAGTAGTGGCCCGCAGTGGATCCAACTCCTCCTCGTTCAGAAGGATCAGTCCGCTGGCCTGGGCCATTTCAACGACAGCGGTGCCGTCAGGCAGGACACAGTAGCTTGCCTGGACCTTTCGCCCCAGAGGATCGGTGACCGTTTTGGTATCGACCTCTCCTCCCACCGAAAGGCGGAAGGCGTCCACCGTTCCCTCTCCTCCGTCCGCAATGGGGAGCCGGACGATCTCGGCGCCCTCTACCGCCGCCCGGATGGCGGCTTCCGCGAATGTGACGACCTCCACAGAGGAAAGACTGCCTTTAAAAGAATCAGGTGCGATCACGATTTTCATAAGCCACACCTTCCCAAAAGTGTTTTATTCATTTTATACAATGATTATAGCGGGATTTCGCCTGCTTTTATATGTTTTGTCGGCTGATTGTGGAAGTAAATTTCTGTTCTAGGGAACAGCTCCTACTGCTGGGCCATGCTGTCCAGGAAGGCAATGGCAAAGTAGTAGAGGGCGGAGCCCTCCATGGACCGGGGGTTGAGCCCGGTGAGCTGGTGAAGCTTGTTAAGCTTATACTGAAGGGTGTTTTTGTGGATGTAGAGCTTTTCCGCTGTCTGCTGCAGGGAACCGTCACAGGAAAAAAGCGCCTTGAGGATCTCCACATACTTCTCCCGTTCCCCGGAGGGGACGTTTCGGAAAATCTTCTCCACGTACTCCCGCTTGATGCCGTCCGAAAGCTCATGAATAAAGAGCTCAATGTTGATGTCCTGATAAAAGACAGGTGGGTGGTCTTCCCGGCTCAGGCTGGCGTGCAGAGCCTTCTGGGCGCGAAGGTAGCTGTCGTGGACGAGCCCTGCTGAGGCCGGCGATGAATCCACTCCGGCGGCCAGACCCAGATCAAACTTCTCCCGGACTCCGGCGCAGGCCTGTCCCACCAAGTAGGAAAGCTCGCTGTCAGACCGCTCGGGCAGAAGACAAATAAAGTTCTTGCCAGAGGAGAACACCAGGCTTCCCACATATGGGGCAAAAAAGCCAAACAAATGCTTTTCGATCCGATCGAACAGGATCTGAGCCTCCACCGTGTCCTCCAGGCCCTTCGCCACGGTCATGGCCAGTACCCGGCGGGGCAGGTGGATGTCGATGTCCAGGGCCAGCCCCCGGCCCGCAAAGGAAGAGGCCCTTCCCGCATCGGGAGAAAAGACCCACTCGTGGATATATCGGTCCCGGATGCTCTTGGCCATGCGCTGCTGCTCCTTCAGGTAGTCGTCCAGCAGCAGGATCTCGGTCATCTTTTTGATAATGCGGCCGTGCTTCTCAATGGCCTCGTATTTTCCTGTAATGCCAATGACCCCGATGTATTTCCCGTCGATCTCGATAGGAAGGTTGAGCCCGGGACGGCTGCCGGGGTATTCGTCGTCCGAGTGGATGATGAGGGAGGTAAGCTTTCCCTCCAGTACCTTCAGGCTGCCCCCGTGGACCATACCCAGGCGGTCAGGGTCGGTGCTGGCAATGATGAGCCCATTTTCATCCATCATGTTGATCTGCTGCCCCACAATATCACTCAGGTCGGTGACAATGCGCATGGCGGTGGAACGGCTGATTTTCATAGTGTCTCCTCCTCCCCTACCCTCTTGGGGTGACGATGGTGGCCACCCCCTGTGGAATGACCACAATGGAGCCCTCCCGGCCCACAAGCTCCCAGGCAGCGGCAAGGGCCTCCTCCATATTGGCGGCCGGGACCATCTGGAGGGAGCGCACCAGCTCAGGATCGGCTTTGCTGATAAGCACCACCCGGCACTTTTTCAGCACCCGGGCAAAGATCTGGCTCTGCCACTGGTCGGCCTCGGTCTCTGATGCCGGGGTGGCCTCGATCCTCTCCAGGATCTCCGCCGCTCTCCCGCCCTCCCGGAAGGTCCGGGCAAAAACTTCCCCGCCGTGGCCATCCTCACAGGCTGCAGCCATGATGATGACCCCGCCCTCTCTGCAGATGGTCTCCGCGGTGGACATGCCCTTCACCGCCTGGTAGATATTCTGGTCCAGGGGATGGCCGTTGTTGGTGGTGATGACGATGTCCGCTATGGGGAGGGTGGTACCGCAGAGCTTTTGCAGAAATTCCGCTCCCGCCCGGTGGGCCAGGTCACAGTCTCCCGCGAAGGCCCCCAGCACCCGGTGGGCTCCGTTGATGACTACGTTGCAGATAAAGGCCAGGTTGGCCTTCCGGGCAGCGTAGAGCATATCCCGGTGAATGGGGTTGTCCGCCAGCACCCCGGCCCGGGAATAGGGGTCCTTAATAAAGGCGGCGTTGTGGTTCCAGTAGACGGTTTCCCGGGCGGCGACGCCGGGCAGGACGCTCTTCCGCCCTCCCGAGAAGCCGGCAAAAAAGTGGGGCTCAATAAAGCCCTCGCTCACCAAAAGGTCGGCCTCAGCCGCCAACCGATTGATCCGCAGCCTTCCCCCGGAGGGAAGGGTACCCAGGGTCACCAGGTTCTCCTCGTCGGCACAGTCGTGGACCACAATGCTCTCGGTCTCCACGATCTCTGGACCGAACTTTTTCACTAGCTCTTCCCGGGTGGTCCCCCGGTGACAGCCGGTGGCAATGAGAAGCGTGATCTTGGCCGCCGGGTTCCCCCGCCGGATGGCCGCCAGCATGGGCGGGATGATAAGCCTGCTGGGTACCGGGCGGGTGTGGTCACTGGCAATAATGACCACCCGCTCTTTGCCCCGGGCCAGTTCCTCCAGCTTCGCCGAGCCGATGGGGTTTTCCATTGCCTCCCGAATCAACGCTTCCTCGGACTTTTCTGGCACATAGGTCTCCAGCCGGTTCTCGGCCAAAGCCAGCACCCGCTCATCAGGGAGCTCTCCCCGCAGAAGCTCCCTTCCGTAAGGCAGCCCAATTGTCATGCTAACAGCTCCTTTCCTTTTTCTTATGCTGATTTGATTATATAACAAAAATTCCGGCTCAAACATAGCTTTTAGAACAAAAGAGACAATATTTTTATGTCCCATGAACCTAATTTTCTTGGCGCGGGGCCAATGCTCCAAACCATACGCACAAAAACAGGAGAGACCTGTTTTCAAAAGAGGAACGAAAGGCGGCGCTTTTGAGGAAAGCCGCATTGCATCCTATCTTTTCTTGTGATAAAATAGGGCCACATATTAAGAGAAGGAAGTGTTCTGTCATGGATCACGCAAGCGAATCCCTCAAGCTCCACTATGAACTCAAAGGAAAGATCGAAATGACCCCCCGGGCGGCGGTGGACTCCAAGGAGTCTCTGGCCCTGGCCTACACCCCCGGTGTGGCCCAGCCCTGCCTGGAGATCCAGAAGGATGTGAACAAGTCCTACGACCTGACCCGGCGGTGGAATACGGTGGCCGTGGTCACCGACGGCACCGCCGTCCTGGGCCTGGGGGACATCGGCCCCGAGGCCGGCATGCCGGTGATGGAGGGGAAGTGTGTTCTCTTCAAGGCCTTCGGGGACGTGGACGCCATCCCCTTGTGTGTCCGAAGCAAGAGCGTAGACGAAATTGTCAACACGGTGGCCTTGTTGGCCGGAAGCTTCGGAGGGGTGAACCTGGAGGACATTTCGGCTCCCCGGTGCTTTGAGATCGAGGAAAAGCTGAAGGAGCGGTGCGACATCCCCATCTTTCACGACGACCAGCACGGCACCGCCGTTATCACCATGGCTGGTATGATCAACGCCCTGAAGGTGGTGGGGAAGAGGATCGAGGACGTGAAGATCGTCACCTCAGGGGCCGGGGCCGCCGGCATCGCCATCATCAAGCTGATGATGTCCATGGGGCTGAAAAACGTCATCATGACCGACCGCCAGGGAGCGATCTACGAGGGCCGGGAAGGCCTGAACCCCATTAAGGCGGAGATGGCCAGGATCACCAACCGAAACCATGAGAAGGGCACTCTGGCCCAGGTCATCCAGGGAGCCGACGTGTTCGTGGGGGTCTCGGCCCCCGGCACCCTCACCGGGGAGATGGTGAGGACCATGGCCAAGGATCCCATCATCTTTGCCTGCGCCAACCCCACCCCCGAGATCTTCCCCGACGAGGCCAAGGCCGCCGGGGCCGCCGTGGTCTCCACTGGCCGCAGCGACTTCCCCAACCAGGTGAATAACGTGCTCTGCTTCCCCGGCATCTTTCGGGGGGCTCTGGACGTGCGGGCGTCCGCCATCACCGAGAACATGAAGATCGCCGCCGCCTACGCCATTGCGGGGCTGGTCAGCGATGAGGAACTGAATGCTGAGTACATCCTGCCCCAGGCCTTTGACCCCCGGGTGAAGGAGGCGGTGGCCTCCGCCGTGGCCAAGGCTGCCCGGGAGGACGGGGTGGCTCGGATCTGAAAATATGCCGAGGAGGACAGGTATGGAATACCGTGTGGAACACGACACTATGGGCCAGGTGCAGGTCCCGGCGGACCGGCACTGGGGCGCCCAGACCCAGCGGAGCCGGGACAATTTTAAGATCGGCGGACAGCGGCAGCCCAGGGAGATCATTACAGCCTTCGCTTACTTAAAGGATGCCTGCGCCCAGGCCAACGCGGCGGCGGGCAAGCTGACCCAAGAGCAGGCCGACGCCATATCGGCGGCCTGTGGTGAGATTCGGGCAGGGAAGTGGGAGGAGGAATTCCCCCTGGTGGTCTGGCAAACCGGCAGCGGTACCCAGACCAACATGAATGTGAACGAGGTCATTGCCCATCTGGCCGGAGAGCGGGGAACGGCTCTCCATCCCAACGACCAGGTGAATGCCTCCCAGTCTTCCAACGACACCTTTCCTTCGGCCCTCCACATTGCCGCCGTCCTGGCGGTGACCGGGCGGGTCCTCCCCGCCGCCCGGAAGCTGGCAGGGGCCTTTCAGGCCATTGAGGAACGCTACCCTGACCTTATTCGTATCGGCCGTACCCACCTCCAGGATGCCACTCCCCTGAAATTCGCCCAGGAGGTGTCGGGCTGGCGGGAGCTCGTCGAAGCCCCCTGCCGGATGCTGGAGACCGCTCTTATAGAGTTATGTAAACTTGCTATCGGCGGTACGGCAGTGGGCACCGGCCTCAATTCTCCCAAGGGCTTTGACAAGGCGGTCTGTGAAAAGCTTACCGCCCTCACCGGGGTGGAGTTCGTCCCCGATGAAAACAAGTTCCACGCCCTTACCAGTAAGGACGCTTTGGTTTTTGCCCACGGAGCGCTGAAAGCCCTGGGGTGTAACCTGATGAAGATCGCCAACGACATCCGCTGGGAGGCCAGCGGCCCCCGGTGCGGCATGGGGGAGCTGCGCATCCCGGAAAACGAGCCGGGAAGCAGTATCATGCCGGGCAAGGTCAATCCTACCCAGTGTGAGGCAGTGACCATGGTGGCGGTGCAGGTTATGGGCAACGATACCGCCATCACGGTGGCGGCCAGCCAGGGCAACTTCCAGCTCAACGTGTTTCTGCCGGTGAGTGCCTACAATTTTCTTCTCTCGGCCAATCTCCTTGCCGATGCCATGGATTCCTTCCGGGTCCACTGTATAGAGGGGCTGGAGCCCAACGTGGAGAGGATAGAGGAGAATCTTAATAATTCCCTTATGCTGGTGACCTGTCTCACCCCCAGGATCGGCTATGAGAAGGCGGCGGAATGCGCCAAAAAAGCATTAAAGGAAGGCACCACCCTCCGCCAGGCTGTTCTGGCCCTGGGGTATCTTACCGAGGGAGAGTACAATGACCTGGTGAAGCCGGAAAGAATGGTATAGGGGAAGAGAGTGGGAGCAGGCTGTCAATAGAAGGGGAGGGAACAAGAGTGGAGAGCCGGACAAGTCTGGAGATCATTGCCCGAATGGAAAGCGAATTTCCCGGGAAATTTGGGATCCCCCGGCAGAGTGGGCTGGTGGAAGCGCTGAAAAGCACCCTTGTGTTTGAGCCTCCCTTTCGAAATCCCGATGCTCTGCGGGGCATTGAGGGATTTTCCCACCTGTGGCTCATCTGGGGCTTTCACGAGGCAAAGAGGGAGCACTGGTCGGCGACGGTGCGCCCGCCCCGGCTGGGGGGCAACGAGCGGCTGGGCGTCTTTGCCACTCGTTCTCCCTTTCGTCCCAACCCGTTGGGACTCTCCTGTGTCAAGCTGGAAGGGGTGGAGCTCCAAAGTCCCCGGGGTCCGTTGCTTCGTTTGTCGGGGGCCGACCTGATGGACGGTACACCTATTTACGACATTAAGCCATATATCCCCTATGCCGACTGCCGTCCTGAGGCGGCGGAGGGCTATGCCGTCCGGCCCGGTCGGCTGGAAGTGGAGATCCCGCCGGAGCTTCTGAACCAGATTCCGCCGGACTGCCTGGAGGCGCTCCGGGGTGTCCTGTCCTGCGATCCCCGCCCCCACTATCAGGCTGACCCGGACCGGGTCTATGGCATGACCTTTGCCGGACTGGAGGTCAAATTTACTGTGGAGGAAGGGATCCTCCGGGTCCAGGCTGTGGAAAAAGCGTAAAAAGATCCCCCGGGCCACGATGGCCCAGGGGATCTTATAATGAATGTTGTTCCTCTCTGGCGGGGGAGAAAGGCATTTCAGCGGTCAGCGGAAGGCTGTGGCTTCTTTTGCCTCTCCGGCAATAGCTCGGGGCAGTTTTCCTCCACGCCGGCGATAATTTTATCGATGGTTTTCGCCGTTGGATTTCCTCTCCTTTTTCGGTAGGTATACAGATTCGCGAGAGTGACGTCAAAATCCAGAGAAATTTCCAAAAGGGTTTTGTTTGTGGCTTGCTGATAGGCGAAAATAAGCTCCGCCAGATACACATCGACTTTTTTCGCCATAATAATCCCCCCTCCTGCTCCATTATGGCAAAAGAGGGTTGACGGAGCCAACTCATATATAATAAATTCGAGAAACAGGGGCGGAAAGCAGCGGAAGGAACGCTGATAAGACAAAATATAAAGAAAAGCGCCCGATTCCTTTCGGAATCAGGCGTTTTTGGAGCTGCTACCCAGATTTGAACTGGGGACCTCATCCTTACCAAGGATGCGCTCTACCGACTGAGCTATAGCAGCATGTCAGGCGCTGCTGCACCCAACAGATGGCGACGCGGATGGGACTTGAACCCACGACCTCCGGCGTGACAGGCCGGCGTTCTAACCAACTGAACTACCGCGCCAACAGAACAGAAAGAATTATACTCTGTCAGATTCCGTTTGTCAATCCCCAATTTTCGGATATTTTAGATTTTTTCCCTTGGCTGAGGGGGAGGCGGTGCCTTTTGGCGGCCTGAAGCCGTTGGCCAGGGCCAAAAGGAGGCGGACCATCCATTCCCGGAGAAGGCCTCTTGAGCTGATGACCATGGAGCGGAGGGGGCAGTCGGCGGCGCAGGTCACCATCATCCGAAAGGCGGGGTCGGAGTGATCCCGCCGGCCATGAAAGCCCAGGGAGATGATTCCCTCGGTGAGCCAATATTGGAGGGCCATGATCCGGGAAAAGTTCCGCATTTCCATGCAGGAATTGTCCAGGGTAAACTGTCCCCGCCGGGGCTCTGGCCGGAGGGGAACAGGACGGCCCATGAGGGCCTCCCACTCCTGACGGCTGGGGGTTCCCTTCATAGTTTCATACCAAGAGCCCTCCATCCGCCGGGGAAGGGGAGGCCCGGGCAGGACCAATTCTCCCGCCAGCCGAAGGTCCCGGCTGGAGGAAGCTACCTGGACCCGGTAGGTCCCGCCGGGGACCTTCCAGCCGTTATCCCAAAGAGCAAAGCTTCGGTCATTCAGAGGGAAAGAGACCCGCTTACTTTCCCCCGGAGCGAGTTCCACCCGGGCAAAGCCTTTCAGCTCCCGGACCGGACGGTGGAGGCCTCCTGGAGGGGGAGCGATATAGAGCTGGACCACCTCGGCACCGGGATGGTCGCCGGTGTTGGTGATGAGGGCCGAGACCTCCCGGAGGGAGACCGTAAGCCCGCTGTAGGAAAATTGAGTGTAGCTCAGGCCATGGCCAAAGGGGAAGGCCACCGGCTTTTGGGCCGTGTCGTAGTAGCGGTAGCCCACATAGATGCTCTCCCGGTATTCCGGGTCCTTCTGTCCAAAGGTGTCCCGGCAGATCACGTCCCGGTGGCTCTCTGGCCAGCTTTCGGTAAGCTTGCCTGAGGGGACGGCCCGCCCGGTGAGGAGCCGGGCACAGGCCTCGCCGCCAGCCTGGCCGGGAAGCCCCAGATAGAGAATGGATTTGACCTTGCTTCGCCAGGAGGTCTCCATGGGCCCGCCCCCCACCAGGACCACCGCTGTGTTGGGGTTGGCCCGGGCCACCGTCTCAATGAGAGATACATAGCCCTGAGGAAGGGCAAGGCTTTCCCGGTCAAAGCCCTCGGACTCGTAGGAGGCGGGGAGGCCCGCCACTACCACGGCCACCCGGGCCTGTTGAGCCGCCTGCGCGGCGGATAAAAGCTCCGCTGGGGAGACCTGGCCTTCCTTATCCCCGCAGGGAAGAAAGGGGATCTGGGGCAGAGCGTCCGTGAGGGAGACCACCCGGGTGGGGTTGATGTGGCTGGAACCCGCCCCCTGATAGCGGAGGTCCCGGGCCATGGAGCCGATGAGGACCATATCGTCTGTGCGGACGGGAAGAAGGCTGTCCTCATTTTGCAGAAGGACCGCTCCCTCACAGGCCACCCGCAGAGCAAGACCGTGGTGGTCATCTTGGTCAAATGTTCCTTCCAGAGGAAGAGTCTGGGCCTTGAACGCCAGGGCCAAAACACGCGCGGCGGAGGCTTCCACCGCCTCCGCCGGGAGGTCCCCGGCTTCCACCGCCCGTTCCGCCGCCTTCTCCATGTAGGGGACGCCTCCGGGCATGCTCAGGTCACATCCCGCCTGAAAGGCCCGGATACGGTCGCTGAGTCCGCCCCAGTCGGACACCACCATGCCCGAAAAGCCCCACTCCTCCCGAAGGAGGGTGGTGAGAAGCCAGGCGTGGTCGCTGGCGTGGGTGCCGTTGAGCTTGTTGTAGGAGCACATCACCGTGTCCGGCCTACCCTCCTTGACGGCTGTTTCGAAGGGAGCCAGATAGATTTCCCGGAGGGCCCGGTCGTCCACCCGGCTGTCCCCGTTCATACGCTTATATTCCTGGTTGTTGGCGGCAAAATGCTTTACGCAGGAGGAGACTCCGGTGCTCTGCTGTCCCCGGATAAAGGCGGCGGCCAGCTTCCCTGAGAGAAAAGGATCCTCGGAGAAATACTCAAAATTCCGGCCGCACAGGGGACTGCGCTTGATGTTGCACCCTGGTCCCAGCACCAGGGATACCCCCTGGCTGAGAGCCTCCTCCCCGATGGCCGCGCCTTCGGCGGCGAGCAGGGCCTCGTCCCAGGAGGCCCCTGCGGTCACTGCGGTGGGGAAGCAGGTGGCGGGGAGGGAACGGTTGATACCCAGCATGTCGGCCTTACCTCCCGCCTGGACCCGAAGCCCATGGGGGCCGTCTGCCATGGCAAAGGAGGGAATGCCGTATTGAGGCATGGCCTTGGTGTGCCAAAAGTCGGCTCCGCTGCACAAACGGATCTTATCCCGCAGGGTCATTTGAGCTAAAATATGAGAAAGCTCCATCCTGGCGGCCTCCTTCCGAATCTTTGCGGTGTGCGCTCCGGGACTCAAAGAAGCTTCAGCGTTTCGAAAGCCTTATAAAGTCCGTCCTCGTTTACGCCGCTGGTGACAAGGTCCGCCATGGCACGGATCTCCTCTCCGCCGCTCCCCATGGCTACCCCCACAGCGCAGTATTCCAGCATGGGAATGTCCACCTTGGCGTCCCCGAAGGCAATGGTATCGGCCCGACTGGCCCCCAGGTGGCGGAGCAGGGCGTCGATGGCCTTGGCTTTGTCAATGTCTTTGACTCCAACGTCCCCGAAAAGGGCGGTCTCCCCCGCGCCGCCCCAAGTGTTGTTGGCCATATCGGGAAACTGCTCCCTGGCGTCCAGGAAATCCTGGTAGGAGCTTAAAATGTAGCTGATCTTATTGACGTCCTCCCGGAAGAGCCCGGCGCCGAAAATCATGTCGGGGAAAGCGTCCCGGACAGTGATCGTATCCGCTCCGGGACGCTCCTTCCGGCGGGAGTACTCCCGCATGGTATTCAGAGCGGCCTGCTCAAAGCCCTCGCTGGCGTAGAGACCGCTGTTGCTCTCTAAATAGAATTCCAGGCCCCGGCTGTGGCACCAGTCCACCACCCGTTTGCACTGCTCCAGGGAAAGACACTGGTGGAAGACCTCTCTGCCCCGGTCCTCCACGTAGCTGCCATTCCCCCCGATCATGCCGTCCAGGCCGATGTCCCAGAGGGGGGGATAGACTTCGGCCCGGCTTCGCCCGGTGCAAAGGTAGACCCGGTGGCCTTTGCACCGGGCGGCCCGGATGGCAGTCACCGCGGAGGAGGGCAGTCGCCCCTCATAGTCAACCAAGGTACCGTCCACATCCAGGAAAAGGATCTTGCTCACGGCAAAAGCCTCCTTTTATTATTTTTTCTATTATATCATTTTTTGGCTCCAACTTCAACAGAAAAGCCTTGAACGGTGGTCAAACAGTCCCTTTCTTTTGACAAGCGTTTTGCGGCAAAAAGGTTGCTTTTTTCCGGCATTGGGTGTAAAATTCTTTTGAAATATCCCGAAACCCGGGAAGCTCTGAGAGAAAACACACAAGGAAGGGAAGGGGTAGCAATGATCGATTTGCCTTTGAACATCGACTTTACCGGGAAAGTGGTGGTGGTCACAGGAGCCAGCGGTGTTCTCTGCGGTGACATGGCCCGGGCCTTTGCCCAGGCGGGCGCTAAAGTGGCCGCAATCGCCCGCAGCGCCGACAAGCTCAAAAGCCTGGAGGAGGAACTGGCGGCCGAGGGCTTTGTCTGCAAGGCGTACGCCGCCAATGTGCTGGACCCTGTGGGACTGGAAGGGGCCCACAAGCGCATTTTAGAGGACCTGGGTCCCTGCGACATTCTCATCAACGGCGCTGGGGGCAACAATCCCCGGGCCACCACCGACAATGAGTATCAGCACGAGGCCAAAGAGGGGGACCAGACCTTCTTTGACATTGACCCCGCCGGGGCCGAGTCGGTGTTTTCCCTGAACTTTCTGGGGACCTTGCTCCCCACCCAGATCTTTGCCAAGGACATGGTGGAGCGCAAGACCGGCTCGGTGCTCAATGTCTCCTCCATGAACGCCTACATTCCCCTCACCAAGATCCCGGCCTACTCGGGCGCCAAAGCGGCGGTGAGCAACTTCACCCAGTGGCTGGCCACCCACTTTGCCGGAACAGGGGTGAGGTGCAACGCTGTGGCCCCCGGCTTTCTGGTATCCAACCAGAACCGTGCTCTTCTCTTCAACGAGGACGGCACGCCCACTCCCCGGTCCAAGAAGATCCTGGCGGGTACCCCCATGGGGCGGTTCGTGGCCAGCGAGGAGCTGCTGGGCGGCGTGTTCTTCCTCTGCGACGACAAGGCGGCTTCGGCCATTACCGGGGTGGTCCTGCCCATCGACGCGGGCTTCTCGGCTTATTCCGGCGTTTAATTAAACGCCGGAATAAGCACCTGCGCGCCGAAGCGGCCCCGCCATCAGCGGGGCTGCGGAGATCGCACAGGAAGGGCAGCAAGCGGGAAGCGTTTACTGCCACCCTCCCCCTCAAAAATGCACTCTCTACACGGAAAAACCTAAAAACGCATTGCTGTTTTCCCCCGTCGGAGCTCCTCCGGCGGGGTGATTTTTGTTTGGTGGCAGAAGGGGAAAAAGAGGAAAATACAGGAAAGACTTTGACGTGTTATCACAAAAAATTTTCTCCCTTGGAAGGGCTGGAAACCATTGACTTTCCGGCATATTTCGGTGTATAATGTGCAACTGTGGTGAATATTGATCCAAAGACATTACCGCGGCGGAACAGAGTAGAAGGAGAACATTATGATATTCGGCAAACACATGAACAAGTATTACATCAAATACGGCGGCTGGCTCCTGCTGGGGCTTGTGGTCCTCATTGCCATTGACTATGCCGGGCTGATCATCCCCAACCTCTATCAGATGGTCATCAACGGCTTGGGAAGCGGCTATGTGGTGGTGGACGGGGTGACCCTTCCCTTTGACATGGATTTTCTGCTGGACCGGATCTGCATGCCCATGGCCCAGGTGATCCTGGTGGTGCTGGTGGGGCAGTTTTTGTGGCGGATCTGCTTCTTTGGCTCGGCCATCAAGGTGGAGGCCGACATTCGAAACGCCATGTTTGACCATGCCAAAGACCTGAGCCAGCAGTACTACCACGTGAACAAAGTGGGAGACCTGATGAGCCTCTTCACCAACGACCTGGACACCGTGCAGGACTGCTTTGGCTCGGGTATGCTCATGCTTTTCGACGCCTTTATTCAGGGGATCCTGGCCTTCTCCAAAATGTGGCGGATGGACCACACCATGACCCTTTTCGCCATGGTCCCTATGGCTCTTCTGTTGGCGGCCAGTACCATCGTCGGCAAGTACATGATGAAGAAGTGGGACATACGCCAGGCCGCCTTTTCCAAGCTTTCTGATTTTTCCCAGGAGAGCTTTACCGGCATCGCCGTGATCAAGGCGTTTGTGAAGGAGGCCAAGGAGCTTCTGGCCTTCCAGAAGTTAAATAAGGAAAATGAAAAGGCCAACGTGGACTATACCCGCTCCTCGGTCCTGCTGCGGATCATCGTTACCCTGCTGGTGGAATCTGTGATCTGCGTGATCATAGGTTATGGCGGCTTCCTGGTGTACCAGGGGACCTTCAACGCTGGTGAGCTGGTGGAGTTTATCGGCTATTTCAGCGCCATCGTCTGGCCCATTATGGCCATTTCCGAGCTGGTGGATATGACTTCCCGGGGCATGGCCTCCCTCAAACGGATCTCTACGTTGCTGGATGCCCCGCTGGATATGGTGGACCGGCCTGACGTCCAGCCCCTTCAGGATGTGAGGGGAGAGATCGAATTCCGAAATCTTACCTTCCGCTACCCTGATGGAGAGTATGACGCGCTGAAAAATGTGTCCTTTAAGATCGGGGCCGGGGAGAACATCGGCCTGGTGGGCCGCACCGGCTCGGGCAAGACTACGGTGGTGGACCTTATTCTGCGGACCTACAACGTGCCCGACGGTACCGTCTTTGTGGATGGCCATGACGTGAACACGGTGCCCATCTGGGACGTGCGCCAGGCGGCAGCCTATGTGCCCCAGGACAATTTCCTGTTCAGCGACACCATTACCCGGAACATTGGTTTTACTACGGGGACTCCCGACCTGGCCGCGGTGAAAAAGGCGGCCAAGCTGGCTGATGTGGCCGACAACATCCAGGAGTTTGCGGAAGGCTATGACACCGTTCTGGGCGAGCGGGGGGTCACGGTCTCGGGCGGGCAGAAGCAGCGCATTTCCATTGCCCGGGCCCTGATGAAGGACGCTCCTATCCTGATTCTGGATGACTCGGTGTCCGCGGTGGATACCAGCACCGAGCGGGCGATTCTGGGCAATCTGCGTCAGACCCGGGCAGGGAAGACCACCATCCTCATTGCCCACCGTATCTCTACCATTGAGCAGATGGACCGGGTCATTTTCATTGACGAGGGGGAGGTGGTGGCTGCCGGCGCCCACGAGAAGCTGTACGAAGGCTGCCCGGCCTACCGTCATATGGTGGACCTTCAAAAACTGGAAGAGGAGGGGGCGAGCTACAATGCATGATTATTTACCCTTGCTGATGATCGGCGCTGTAGTGGGTGTTTTCTCCATCGTCTTTCTGGTGATCTACCTGGGCATCCAGGATAAGAAGGAGGCCATGGGCTTTGACCGAAATATGCCTGACGGGGAGATTTTCCGCCGGCTGATGGTCTACGCCAAGCCCTACTGGAAAAACTTTTTGCTGGTGCTGGTCATTATGATCTTCTCCATCGCTTATGACCTTATTTCCCCCCGGATGCTGGGGTATGTGACCAATCTGGTGCAGGAGGAATTTGAGCTGTCCCAGCTTTATACCATGGTGGCGGCCTACGCCATGCTTCTGGCGGTCTCCATGGTCTGTATCTACTTCCAGTCCATTATCCTTCAGCGCACCGGCCAAAAGATCCTTTCCAAGATCCGGGAGGACCTGTTTATCCATATTGAGTCCCTCTCCCATGAGCAGCTCAACAATATCCCCGTGGGTAAGCTGGTGACCCGGGAGACCAACGATACCAACGCCATCTCCATGCTGTTTACCCATATCCTGGTAAATATGGTAAAAAGCGCGTTCTCGGTGGTGGGCATCCTGTGCGCCATGCTGGTGCTCAATTATGAGCTCACCCTTATGATCCTGTGCTTTGTGCCCTTCATTGTGTACTTTACCGTTATCTTCCGCAAGCTGAGCCGCCGGGCTCACCGCAAGGTGAAGGATTGCACCACCGACATCAACACCTACCTGTCGGAGAACCTGTCCGGCATGAAGATCACTCAGATCTTTAACCAGGAGAACCGCAAGAACCAGGAATTTCTGGAGAAGAGCACCGCCCTGGCCAAGGCCCGGCAGAACCAGATCATCGTATTCGGTACCTTCCGGCCTCTGATCCACCTGCTGAACACCTTCGCCGTGATGTGCCTTTTCTACCTGTCCGCCCGGGGCTATATCGGTGGGACCACTTTCCTGGGGCAGGTCATTGACAGCGGCACCGTGGTGGCCTTTTACATGTATATCTCCCGGTTCTTCGGCCCCATTCAGAACCTTACAGAGCAGTTCAATATGCTTCAGTCAGCCATGGCTTCGGCGGAAAAGATCTTCACGGTCTTTGACATGGTGCCCCAGGTTGTGGACGAGCCGGACGCCATTGAGCTTGATGAGATCAAGGGGGAGATCGAGTTCAAGGATGTATGGTTTGCCTACATTCCCGGAGAGTGGGTGCTGAAGGGGGTCTCCTTCCATGTGACGCCCAAGCAGACCGTGGCCTTTGTAGGCTCTACCGGCTCAGGAAAGACCACCATTCTTTCCCTCATCTGCCGGAACTACGACATTCAGAGGGGACAGATCCTCATTGACGGCGTAGACATCAAGCACATCAAGATCTCCTCTCTCCGCCGCCACTTTGGCCAGATGCTTCAGGATGTGTTCCTCTTCTCAGGCACCATCCGCTCCAACATCGTCCTCCGGGAGGAGTCATACACCGACGAGGAGGTGTGGAAGGCCTGCCGGTATGTGAACGCCGACTCTTTCATAAACAAGCTGGACGGCGGCCTGGACGAGATCGTCCGGGAGCGGGGCAACAACTTCTCGGCGGGTCAGCGGCAGCTCCTCTCTTTTGCCCGGACCATCGTTCACCGGCCCGAGGTCATGATCCTGGATGAGGCTACCGCCAACATCGACACCGAGACCGAGATCCTCATTCAGGATTCCCTGGAGAAGATGAAGAACATCGGCACCATGCTCATTGTGGCCCACCGGCTCTCCACCATCCAGCACTCGGACAACATCATTGTGCTCAGCCACGGGGAGATCCTGGAGCAGGGCACCCACCAGGAGCTCCTCCACAACAAGGGCCGGTACTACCAGCTCTACACCCTCCAGTTCAGCAAACAGCAGCTGGAAGCGCAAAGGCCGCAGGACTTAAGCGCTCTGCAGGAGCAAGGGCCTGTGACCTGAATCCCCAAAATCCTGGGGTGGAGGGGCATATTTCCCCAAAATGTGCCGGAGGAAACGAAAACAAAAGAAAAATCAGCGAAACCCCCGAAAATCTATTGACTTTCGGGGGTTTCGCTGATATAATACTTGAGCCGCATTGAATGGGGTGGAAGCGCGAAGGCATGCGCACGCTGTGCGTCCAGCCTGAGTGTGACAATGCAAGTGGAGCGAATGCTCCCTCCCACGACAGCGAGCCCGTAATAAAGGAGTGAAAGAAATGCATGCAATCATCGAGACCGGCGGAAAGCAGTACAAGGTGGCCGAGGGCGATACCCTCTTCATCGAGAAGCTTCCCAACGAGGCCGGCGACAAGATCACCTTCGACAAGGTGCTGGCCGTCCTGAACGGCGACAAGGCTACCTTCGGGGCTCCCGTTGTGGAGGGCGCCAAGGTGGAGGCCGAGGTGGTCAAGAACGGTAAGGGCAAGAAGATCATTGTCTTCAAGTACAAGCCCAAGAAGAATTACCGCCGTAAGCAGGGCCATCGTCAGCCCTACACCAAAGTGACCATCGGCAAGATCCACGCCTGATGATCACCGCCTCTTTTTACACGGAGGGGAAAAAGCTCACGGGGTTTCAGGTCGAAGGACACAGCGGTCTGGCCGATGCGGGGGAGGACATCCTCTGTGCCGCCGTCACCAGCGCCGTCCGTCTTTCCGAGTGCGCTGTCAACGACGTACTGGGGCTGGAGGCCGGGGTAAAGGTAAAGGCTGAAAAGGCCCTTATTTCTCTGAAGATCCCCGGCGGTCTGAGCCAGCAGAACGACAGCTTCTGCCAGACCTTGCTCACCGCGCTGATGCTTTATTTCTCTCGTCTGCAAGAGGAATATCCGAAAAACATTATCGTTATGGAGGTGTAACCAATGCTGAATATTGGTCTTCAGTTCTTCGCCCATAAAAAGGGCGGCGGCTCCACCAAGAACGGCCGTGACTCCAACGCCCAGCGTCTGGGCGTGAAGCGGGGCGACGGACAGTTCGTGCTGGCCGGCAACATTCTGGTCCGCCAGCGGGGCACCCACTTCCACGCCGGTGCCGGCGTGGGCAAGGGCAGCGACGACACCCTGTTCGCTCTGCGCGACGGAAAGGTGAAGTTCTCCCGTCTGGGCAAGGACCGCAAGCAGGTCTCTATTGAGGAGATCGCGGAGTAAAAACCAAAAGGCCGCAAACGGTCCTCCGTTTGCGGCTTTCTTTTTAAGGAGGTGGCCCTATGGCGGCCAACGGATTTATTGACAAGGCCCGGATCACGGTCCGGGCGGGGGATGGCGGCGGCGGGGCCGTGGCCTTTCACCGGGAAAAATATGTGGCCGCCGGGGGCCCTGACGGAGGGGACGGTGGCAAGGGCGGCAATATCGTCCTCGTCGTGGACGGTCACATGTCGACCCTCATGGACTTCCGCTACAAGCGGAAGTATGTGGCCCCCAACGGAGAGCCCGGTCAGGGAAACCGAAAGTCGGGCAAGGACGGGACAGATCTCACCATCCGGGTCCCCCGGGGAACCCTGGTACGGGACACCGCCACAGGGGAGATCATCTGCGACATGGCGGGTCAGGATATTTTTGTGCTCTGCAAGGGCGGCCGGGGTGGCTGGGGCAACCAGCACTTTGCCACCCCCACCCGGCAGGTGCCCCACTTTGCCAAGGCGGGGCTTCCCGGGCAGGAGCGGGATGTGACCCTGGAGCTCAAGCTCCTGGCCGACGTGGGCCTGGTGGGTTTCCCCAATGTGGGAAAGTCCACCCTTTTGAGCGTGGTCACCCGGGCCAACCCCAAGATCGCCAACTACCATTTTACTACCCTCTCCCCCAATTTAGGGGTGGTGGCTCTGGACGAGAATACCTCCTTCGTGCTGGCTGATATTCCCGGCATTATCGAGGGAGCCGCCGAGGGGGCGGGCCTGGGCCACGACTTCCTGCGGCACATTGACCGGTGCCGCCTGCTCATCCATGTGGTGGATGTGTCGGGCTCTGAGGGGCGGGACCCTGTGGAGGATTTTGAGGCCATCAATGCCGAGCTGAAGGAATACAGCCCTGAGCTTTCTACCCGGCCCATGCTCGTGGCGGGAAACAAAGTGGACATTGCCCCCGACCGCACGGCCCTGGAGGCTCTGAAGGCCCATGTGGAGGCCAAGGGACTCTCCTTCTTTGAAATGTCCGCCGCCGCCCACCAGGGCACCCGAGAGCTCATGTGGGAGGCCGCTAAGCGGCTCCGGGAGCTGCCCCCCATCACAGTGTACGAGCCCACCTATGTGGAGCGTCCCCCCGAGGTGGATACCTCCGAAGAACTGGAGATCACGGTGGAGGACGGGGAATGGTTTATCGATGGGCCCTGGCTGCGGCAGCTTATGGCCAACGTGAACTTCTCGGACTACGAGTCCCGGAGCTGGTTTGAACGGAAGCTGCGGGAGTCGGGGCTCTACGACCGGCTGGAGGACATGGGCATTCAGGACGGGGACGGGATCTGCCTTTACAATTTGGAGTTTGAGTACCGCAAATAAAAAGGAGGAAGAAGCCATGCCGGGAAGACGGTTAGATATACAGCCAGGGGATCGGCGGCGGTCTGACGCCCCTGCTGGACCGGGATGGGCAGCCTCTGATCTGGGAGGGGCCGCTGGAAGATTGAGAGAGGCAATTCCCAATGTTTCACATGAAACATCGCAAGGCAACTATCCCCTGGGAGAGTACGTCTCCCAGGGGATGGTATTTTTTGGAAGTCTAAATAGTTGTACGGAGTTGTATGTGAAACAAAGAAAAATATTTATTTTCTTCCCAACAGATAGTCTACCGACACGCAATAAAAGTCAGCCAAAGTGATCAAGTGATGGGCTGGGATTTCCTGAATACCTTTTTCATATTTGTAATATTGCTGCTGCGTGGTGCCCAACAGTTGTCCAATAGCCGCTTGGGTCAAATCACGGTCCTCCCGTAAATCTCGAAGTCTTGGGTAGCAATACATCAATATCACCTCATAAAAAACATATCATAAATCTAATCAGATGTATTGATATTAAACCTTATTAGATGTAAACTGAGGCGGAGGTGATAACATGATAGAGCCAGCAGAGTTTTATGAAGGGCAAAAGGTTTGTTGTACATGTATCTATTTTAGACAGCATTACGGGAAAGACCGTAGGGGATACTTGCCTGTCAACTGTGGGCATTGCCGCTATCCTCGACTCAAAACGAGAAAACCGAATCAGAACTGTGAATACTGGAAACCCAAGAAGAATAAACAGGAAAATAAACAAGCCCAGCAGGACGTTTGAATCCTGCCGGGCTTGTCTTATCATAGAAACCTTATTTCAGCAATTCTTCCACCGGGGCGTAATCGTTGGCCACCACAAAGAGGAGGGTGTTTCCCCGGACCTCCAGCACGGCCTTCTCCAGCTTGGGGACCTCGGTGGGGATGTAATCCTTCATAGCCTCGGCGCGGTCGGAGATCCGGGTCTCAAAATTGGCTTTGGCAGCCGAAGCGGCCTCGGCATCGGTAAAGACAAGGACGGCCAGCTCCTCGGCGGTGGCCCCGGTGGAGCCATAGACGGCGGCTTCGGTGATCTTGCTTTGGTCCAGACCATAAAGGGAGCAGGCGATCTCCAGGTCCAGCTCCTCCAAAGGCTCGGAGAAGGCGGCAGAATCCAGGAGGGTTTGGGCGTCGGCCAAGGCAAAATCCGCCTTGGGGCTCTCTCCCTGGCAGGCGCTCAGGGAGAGAAGGAAGCCTGTCAACAGAAATACAGAAAGAAATTTTTTCATATATGATAACCTCCTGGTATCAGATCTCCGGGCTTGGAGCAGGGGAAGATCCCCTGGTGGGGACGGGCTCTTGGGAGGGGAGGGAAGCTTCCCCCGGCTCCTCCTGGGGCTGGCCGGTGTGACAGAGAAGATATTCCAGCCATGCCTGATAGCCGGCCTTCTTGAAGTGGACGCCATCGTGGGTCATGTCGGCGGGAAGCTCGCCGGTTTCCGGGTCCACCAGAGCCTCGGCAATATTTACCAGCCAGACCTCTTTTTCTTCACACAGCTGAGCCAGGGCCTCGTTGTAATTGGAGATATTCTCGTTGGTCACATAGTAGGGCTGGCCCTTGGATTTGCAGACCTCTGAGTTCACCGGGACAATGGCCTGGATGTAGAGTACCGCATCGGGCTGGAGCGCCCGGATCTTGTCAACAAGCTTGCCCATGGCCTCGGAGTAGGCGTCGGCGTCAAACCAGCCCAGCTCGTTAACGCCCAGGGCAATGTATACCTTGCCGTATTGCTTATTTCCCAGAGCGGAAAGGACGGAATATTTATTTTCTCCCGTGCCCAAAACAGGCTCATGGCCAATCACCTCAAAGACAGTGAGGCCGGTATGGACCAGGTAGGTCCCTCCCTTTACCCCACTGTAGAGATGAAAGCCGTCGGTGCGGGAATCCCCGATGAATACCGCGTCCTGAAACCAGGCGTCGGCGTCGGCGGCGTCACCCGCGGGGACGCTCTGACTGTAATCCGGCGCCACAGGCGTAGGGGTAGGCGTGGGAGTGGGCTCCGATGTGGGGGAAGGCGTCGGCATGGGAGTGGGGGCCGGGGAAGGGGTGGCTGTGACCTCCACGGATGGGGAGGGACTGGGTCCGGCCGCCTGGACGGGGCCCTGCCCGCCAGGAAGATTGAGCCACCACAGGAGCAGAGCGGTAAGACAAAGCATCAGGGCGGCCATCAGGGACCTGGGGGGAGAGGAGAGAGGAGGGTGGGAATGGGAACGGGAGGAGCGGGAAGAGCGGGGAGAAGGATGGGAAGCCCCGTGGGAGGAAGAACGGGAGGGAGCGCGGGAAGAGGCGTGCGAGGCGGAGCGTGAGGAGGCGTGGGAAGAATGAGAGGAGTGGGCGGGGGAACGGGGCATGGGGGATCAACTCCTAATATCTGTGTTAATAGGGCTTCATGGGAAGCATGCGGTGGGCGTTGAGAAATTCGGTAAGCTGGGCCAGGTTTTCTACTTCGTAGGTAGGCTGAATGGCTCCGGCCTTGGCCGAGGGCCAGTGAAGCCATACGCTGTCCAGGTGGGCGTTGAAGGCTCCCCGGATGTCGCTGGAGAGGGAGTCCCCAATGACCAGCACCTTGCCCCTCTGGTTCCCTACGCCAAGGGCCTCCAATACCTTCTCAAAATAAATCTTCTCCGGCTTGCGGCAGCCCATTTCCTCGGAAATAAATACCCGGTCCCCAAAGAACTGGCCGATAGGGGAAAGCTCCAGCCGCCTGCGCTGGACAAAGGGGGTGCCGTTGGTGACCAGGGCCAGGGTATACTTCTGGGCTGCCCGGCGGCAGAGGGCTTCTGCCCCGGGCAGAAGGGCGGCGCATTGGGAGAGCGTCTGAAGATAAAAGTCGTTCCATTCCTTGGGATCGCCCTGAATGCCCAGGGACTCGAAAAACAACTCAAACCGGCGGACGGTGAGCCGTTCCCGGGAAAACTCCCCCTTCTCATAGCGCTTCCAGAGATCGTCGTTGATCTGGTGGTAGAGCTGTTTGACCTCCTTCTCCGGGGACAGGCCAAAGTGAAGGAGGGTCCGGGTGAGGGTGTGCTCCTCTGCGGAGTCAAAGTCGAAAAGGGTGTTGTCGGCGTCGAACAAAAGCCACTGATAGGAATTCATGAGGCAGTCTCCTTTCTGTGTGACCGCCGGAGGCGGAAGGCGTGCCAGAGTCGGACGAAGGAGGACACCAGAAGGACGCCCACCGCCAGGGCGCCGGCAAGCCCCAGGGTATGCAGAAAGGAGTCCAGAAAGAGGGCGTTCTCTCCGTTGACGGCGTGTTCCATGGTATAGTAGACTCCGCCTCCGGGCACCAGGGGGAAGATACCCACCAAGAGGTACCCGGTCACTGGGCAACGGCGGATCCGGGCCATGACCTCCGAGTAGGCGGCAATGACAATGGCGGCCAGGAGGGTACGGGTGATGTCGTTGCCCAGAGGCTCGGTGAGCAGATAGACCAGCCAACCCAGTCCACCGGCAAAGCCGCAGATCAGGATGCCCGGGCCGTGGATGTTATAGATAACGGCAAAGGCGCTGCTGGCCACAAAAGCAAAGAGCACAGGCAGCAGGTATTGTCCCAAAAGCTCCATTTACAGCACCCCCCCGCCAAGCAGTCTGGCAAGCCCCAGGGCAAAAGCGGTGCCCAGGGCGATGGCTACACCGACCAAGAGGGAGTCGGCGATCTTGGTAATACCGGCCACCATATCTCCCGCCATCACGTCCCGAATGGCATTGGTGAACATGATGCCGGGCACCAGGGCCATGAGGGCGCCGATGATGATGAGCTGATAGTGCTGTCCCAGTCCCAGGGAAACCAGGGACAGGGCCAGCAGGGCGGAGAGGGCGGCCCCCAGCATGGATTTGAAGAACAGGTTGGCCCCCAGGTGGGTCATAGCAGTGAGGGCCAGACCGATGGCAAGGCCGCACAGCCCGGCGCAGAGGGCGTCCCGCAGGGTGCCGCCGAACAGGAGGCAGAAGAATCCGGTGGCAACGAAGTAGGCGGAGAGCAGAAGGGGCAGGGTGTATACCCGCCGGGTGCGGCCGATGGCGGCCAGCTTCTCCCGGGCCTCGGGGAGAGGCGGGGGATCCTGGCAGAGATGGCGGCACAGGTCGTTATACCGCTCCAGCAGGTCCACATCGGTGCCGTGGGAGGGCATCCGCCGCACCTGGGTCCGCACCTCCCCCGCGGGAGTGGTAAAGGAGACAATGATGCAGTTGGGGATCACAAAGGGATCGGCCTGTTGAATGCCGTAAGCGTGGAGGAGCCGCAGGATGGATTCCTCTACCCGGTAGATCTCCGCGCCGCTTTCCAGAAGGCCGTAGCCCAGGTCGGTGGCCAGATTGAGCAGTGCGTCATGATCCATAAAGCTCCCCCCTTTCCTAATCCATCAGTTTACTCCATTTTTCTCCTGGAGGCAAGGGGGAAGGAGCGGAAAAAACGGAAAAATCCGGGAAAAAGAAAAACCATCCTCCCTTGGAGGCCAACCAGGTCGAAGGAAAGAAAAATCCCCCGCCGTTTGGAAAACGGCGGGGGAAAGGCTGCTGGACAAAGGAGGAAAGTCCACGGTTTCTGGATTTAGGGCGTAGGGGCGGTTCCCTCCAGTTGGGCCCGTTCCAGGCATAGCTCTCGGTAGAGGGCGGAGAGGGTCCATTCAGCGTTAGCGGGAGTGAGCACCGCCTTCAGGCAGCTTCGGGGCACCCCGGCCTTTCGCAGACTGGTCAGGATCTTGTCCAGCTGGGGGGAGGAAAAGCCGCAGAGGATGAGCATGGGCTCGGACACAGGAGCCGCCGGGGCAGAGGCAGCTTGACCGCCGAAGGCCAACACTTGTAAGGGGCAGCCGGTCTCGCCCGGCTCCACCGGGCGGAGCCGAAGACCCTGAAGGGCGCAGAGCTGTTTGACGCCATCGGCCCAGGGGGTGGGAACAGGCGTGTAGAGAAGGATGACTTGTTTGGACAAGGAGGTCCCTCCTTTTAGCAGAGTGGTTATTTTCTCTATTTTACCTCAAAAAAGAAGGCCTGTCCACCAGAAAAGAGGGGACAGGCCAGGGGAAATAATGTTAGAACCAGTCGCCATAGCCCATTTTGACCAGATTGTCCCGGGAGATGGCCAGGGATTCGTAGGGAGTGCGGCCGTAGCAACGGTCCTGCTCAATCATAAAATACTTGCTGCCGTTTTCCACGCCGGCCTGAATGTAGGCGGGCATATCCAAGGCCCCCTCGCCCACCTCGGCAAACTCCTCCAGGTCGGCAAAAAGATTTTTGCCCGGGGCGATCTGGAAGTCCTGGGGCAGAAGGCCCACCCGGTAGTCCTTCAGGTGGAAAATGAGGATACGGTCCTTGAACTCGCTGACGTAGGCCGGGGTCATGCCGCCCCGGTGGAGCCAGTGGGTGTCCAGCTCGAAGCCCAGGGCTTTGGTGCGTTCTACGAAGTGGCTCATCATGGGCTTGCCCTCATAGCGGTGGTATTCAAAGGTGTGGGCGTGGAAGTAGAGGTCAATGCCGTGCTCCTTCAACTTCAAGGCATAGCGCTCCATCTCGTCACAGGTCTGGAGCATCTCCTGGGGGGAGTGGACCAGGGAGAGGTCGATCATCCCCAGCCGCAGAACCTTGCAGTTAAGGGCGTGGCAGTCGGAAACAATTTTGTCGAAATCCTCCTCCAGGCTGTCCATGGGGATGTCGGCACGGCCCTTGAAGGAGTTGCGGACCATAGCCGACATGGCCACGATCTCCATGCCCAGGTCCCGCTGGGCCCGGGTCATCTCCTCGATCACCGCGGGGGGCGTGGCGATTTGGGAGACCTCCACCGCGTGAAAGCCCATATTGGAGAGCTTTTCCAGGACCGTGTACATGCCGTGCGCCTGGATCTCCTGTTTGAGCATCATCATTTGGACCCCGATTTTGGCTTTTTTGTCCATCTTAAAATACCCCTTTCTGAATGTGGCCTTGTGGGAGAAATAGCGCTGTGCTATACTGAGTATAGCATATCCGGGGAGTGGAGGACATTGCCGGATGTGAGAAAAAGATTGTTTTTTGTGCGGAAAGGAGGAAGTATGGACAAGGTCAAATATCTCTATGATACTATGGGTCTTCCGCCGGGGAAGACCTTTCAGATCCGGCGGAACGCGGAGCCGCCGGGGCGGCGGACCGAGCTCCACTACCATGACCACTACGAGCTGATGTTCTGCCTCACCGGGCAGCTTCCCTACCGGGTGGAGGGCAGGGCTTACCTGCTCCAGCCCGGGACCGCCCTGCTCATCCGCCCCTACCGGCTCCACCAGGCCGTGACCTCCAAGGTGAGCGTGGAGCGGATCGCTCTCCGATTTCAGGCGGGCTTACCCGGGCGGCTGGGGAAGGAGGCTTTGACTAGTCTGGAGGAACAGGCTTCCCGCTATGACGACCTGTTCCTTCTGGATGAGGAGACCCGGAAGCGGATCTATGGGGTGCTGAGTGACCTCCTCCGGGAGGAGGCGGAGGAAAAGCCCGGCCGGGCCCAGATGGAGGATGCCCTGCTGACCCAACTTTTTTTCTATCTCTACCGCGCCTCCCGGCAGGAGAGGGAAAAGGTACGGCTGCCGGAGGAGCGGCAGCTCCAGCAGGTCATTGAGTACATGGAGGGCCATTTGGAGGAGCCGGTCTCCCTGGAGGAGTTGGCTAGGCGGTTCTATATGGACCGATACCAGCTCTCCCGCTGTTTCACCCGACAGGTGGGCTGTCCGCCCCATCGATATCTGATGTACAAGCGGCTCCAGCGGGCAGCCCTGCTGATAGAGGAAGACCACCCGGTGAGCCAGGTGCCGGCCCTGTGCGGCTTTGTGGACTACTCCAACTTCTACCGCCGGTTCCGGGAATATTTCGGGGTGAATCCCGGGGAATGGAAGAGACAAAAAATAGCAGGCAGATAACCTCCAGTATCTGTCTGCTATTTTTTTGAATTATGTAAACATAGAAAAGACTCGTCAACCGAAAACCTCCGCCGCGGCAATGACTTTCAAAAGGGATTTGTCTGCCTTGTCCCTTCCGTAGGCGTCCAGAAAACGATCCCGGTACTGGTCGGTCTTCAGGTTGAAGCCCAGGCTCCAGATCCCCCAAAAGAGGTCGATGTGCCGGTCTCCCACCCCGCCGCAGCCCACGTCAATAAAGCCGGAGAGAGCCCAGTCCTTCAGAATAATGTTGGGAAGGCAATAGTCTCCGTGGAGCAGGACCTTACTTTGGAGGGCGTCCTGTCCCGCTGTCAGGACAGCATAGGCCTCCCGGGCGGAAGTATAACCAAAATTATCGGGAAAGAGGGAGCTGTCAAAATGGCCCGCCAAATAATTTTTCTCGGCGCCTGCCAGATAATCAGCCGTTCGGTACGGGACCGGGCAGCCCGAAAAGTCGGTCTCGTGGAGCTTTCGCAGCTCATTGGCCAGGGTGTCACACAGGCGTTTGGGATCAGCCAAATACCGCTCATGGAGGCAGTCCTCTCCATCAACTGCAGAGGTCAGGAGCCAGTCACCGCGATCATCGGAGAGATATTGCAGTACCTCTGGGCCGAGGGCCTTGGCATGGAAGTACCCTGTCATTTGGGCCTCTTTTTCCAGTGTTCCCTTGCCGGAGGCTTTCAGGTAGTATCCGTGCCCCTTGTCAATGAAGCACACCTTGGCCTCGGGGGAGGAGGAGCTGTCGTAGACCGCCGCCCCGGAGAGAAAAGAACGGAGCTCTTGGGGCATACCGGCAGGGATGCCGGGCAGTAAGGTTTTCTTCATGACGCAGTCTCCTTTGAAGGGAAAGCAATGAGGAAGCTCTATTTTTTGCCCTGTTTGCCATTCTCGTTGTAAAACAGAAGCCAGCTCCGAAAGGACATGACCCCCGTCACCACCATAAGGGAGCCCAGCAGTACCCGTCCCTCCCACGAGGTAAGCAGATCGGAATGGGTGAGAAGCAACAGTAGGAAAAGCAGGGCGGGAACCCAAAGATGGTGAAAAAGCCTTTGGAGTTTTCGACGGGTGGGGGAAATATCCAGAGGCTCAAAATCCTCAGGGTGACGGACCTTACAATGGATAGTGGCCACTGGAAACCGATAAGACCGGCCATAGTTCCGGGTGGCGGTATATTCGATCCCGTCGATGGTAAATTCCGGGTACATTCCCTCCTTGGTGATGACCAGGTCCAGACCGTTCTCCCTGGCATATTGGAACAGGGCGTTGGAAAATTCCCGGGGAGTGGTCACCGCCTCATCAGGGACAAAGGTAAACCGTTTTTCATGCTCGGACAGGGCCACCCGGCGGTAATCCTGAAGCCAGCCCCGGAAGAACCCCTCTGCCTGTTCGGGGGTGTCCATTCGATGGAGAAGACCGTCCACATCCAACGCTTCCAGAGAAGCATGAGCAGAGAACTCTTCGCAAAGCCGAATGGCCGACTCCAGCTGCTGGGCCTGGAGTGTCAGACGCTGCCGTTGGAGCTGGGCAGCCTGGGACAAGGGGACGTCTCCGGCCAGAACGGTCCTGATCTGAGGCAGGGGCATATCCAGCATCCGCAGGATCCGAATGAACTTCAAGGTGCGGATGTCATCCTCGGAGTATTCCCGGTAGTCGTTTGCGCGGTTGCGCCGGGGGCAGAGGAGCCCTTGCTTTTCGTAGAAGCGAATGTTATCGCTGCTCACGCCGGAAAGCTGTTGTGCCTGATTAATATTCATCATCGTGACCTCCTTATGGGGCCAGCATATACCTTGAAGTCGCTCCAAGGTCAAGGGGAAATAAAAAATTTTTAGATTTTTTTGAGCAAAGCCACGCTTTCCACGTGAGCGGTTCTGGGGAAGAGGTCTACGGCAGCGGCTTTTTGGAGAGCGTAGCCCTGCTCAGAGAACCGCTTTACGTCCCGGGCCAGGGTGGCCGGGTCGCAGGAGATATAGACCACCCGGGTCGGGGCCATTTGAGCAATAGAATGGATCACATCCTCGCTGAGCCCCTTCCGGGGCGGGTCCACCGTGATAAGGTCGGGACGGACCCCGTCAGAAGCCAGCTTGGCGGCAATGTCGGCGGCGTCCCCACAGAAAAACTCCGCATTATGTAAACCATTTCGGGCGGCATTCTCCTTGGCGTCCTCAATGGCCTCTGGGACGATCTCGGCCCCGATGACCCGCCTGACCCGCTTGGCCAGGCACAGGGTGATGGTGCCGATGCCGCAGTAGAGGTCCACCGCGGTCTCCTCCCCGGTGAGGGCAGCGAAGTCCAGGGCCAGGCCATAGAGCCTCTCGGCCTGGGGGGTGTTCACCTGGTAGAAGGAGGGTACCGACAGCTTGAAGGTGAGGCCGCACATGGTGTCCATGAGGAAGTCCTCCCCCCAGGGCTTGCGGTAGGCGTCCCCTAAGATCACGTTGTTCTTTTTCTCGTTGATCCCCAGTACAATGCCCTTCAGTCCCGGCTCGACGGCGCGGAGGGCGGCCACCAGTTCTTCTTCGTGGGGGAGGGTTTTACCATTGACCAGCACGCAGCACAGGCTTTCCCCAGCCCGGTTGGTGCGGACGTAGAGGTGGCGGAGGAGTCCGCCGCCTGTTTTTTCGTCGTAGGCAGGGACCTGATAGGTTGACATAAAATCTTTGAGGGCGCCCCGGAGCCGGGCGGCGGGGAGGGGCTGAAGGAGGCAGTCCTCCACGTCGGCGACCTGATGGGTGCGCTTACCGTAAAATCCGATGGCGTTTTTGGAGATGGGGAATTGCACCTTATTTCGATAACGTAAAGTATTATCCGCTCCATATATAACAGAAATTTGGGTATCACAACCACCAATTCGGTGCAGGCAGTCCTCCACCTTCTGCCGCTTGAATTCCAGCTCCTCGGCGTAGGTCATGTGCCGGACGGCACAGCCACCGCAGTTAACATAATGCGGGCAATCCGATTCAATGCGGGCAGGGGAGGGGACCTCCACCTTCACCGTATGGCCCCAGGCGCAGGTGCGGCCCACCTTGTCCAGCTGGACAAGGCAGGTTTCCCCCTTGAGGGCTCCCGCAACGAAGCAGGTCATGCCGTCGGGGAGGCAGGCCACCCCTTGACCATCGGTGTCATAGCCGTGGACGGTGAGGGAGAGGGTAGGGAGCTTTTTCGGCTTTGCCATGGGGAGACCTCCTTGAAATGACATTTTTTCTATTGTACCACGGCAGGGAGCAATGGACAAGAGCAGGGACCCAAAACCGAAAATTTAGCCCGGTTTTTTTCAAATTCACAATTTCTACTTTTTTATTACACGGATGTGTGATATACTTACCAGATAGTAACACAGAGGAAACTGTTGGCAATTTGAGACAGTTAAAATTCCGCAGTACGAAAGGAAAACGGATTCTTATGAATATTTTGAAGAAAATTTTTGGCACCACCTCCGAGAAGGAGGTCAAGCGTCTGGAGCCTACCGTCCAGAAGATCGAGGCTCTGGAGGAGGAGTACCGCCACTTCACCGACGCCCAGCTCCAGGCCAAGACCCCCGAGTTCAAAGAGCGGCTTAAGAATGGGGAGACCCTGGACGACATCCTGCCCGAGGCCTTCGCCACCTGCCGGGAGGCGGCTGACCGGGTATTGGGCCTGCGGCCCTACCGGGTGCAGCTCATTGGTGGCATCATCCTCCACCAGGGCCGCATTGCCGAGATGCGTACCGGCGAAGGCAAGACTCTGGTCGCTACCCTGCCCGCCTACCTCAACGCCTTGGCCGGCGAGGGGGTCCATATCGTCACGGTGAACGATTACCTGGCCAAGCGTGACTCCGAGTGGATGGGCAAGCTCTACCGCTTCCTGGGCCTCACCGTGGGCCTTGTAATCCACGATGTGGAGCCTAAGGACCGAAAGGCCTCCTACGCCGCCGATATCACCTACGGCACCAACAACGAGTTTGGCTTCGATTACCTGCGGGACAACATGGCTCTCTACGCCCAGGAGTTGGTGCAGCGGGGCCACGCCTTTGCCATCGTGGACGAGGTGGACTCCATCCTCATTGACGAGGCCCGGACCCCTTTGATCATCTCCGGCCAGGGGGAACAGTCCACTCAGCTTTACCAGATCGTGGACCAGTTTGCCGCCCGGCTCAAGTGTCAGCGTTATGCCAAGACCGACTCCAAGCAGGAGGAGGACCCCGACCTGGACGCCGACTACATTGTGGATGAGAAGGCCAAGACAGTTTCCCTCACCGCAAAGGGTGTGGAGAAGGCCGAGAAGGCCTTTAATGTGGAGAATCTTTCCGACCCGGAGAACTCCACGCTCTCCCACCACATCAACCAGGCCATCCGTGCCCGGGGCCTGATGAAGCGGGACATCGATTATGTGGTAAAGGACAACCAGATCATCATCGTGGACGAGTTCACCGGCCGGCTTATGTTCGGCCGCCGGTTCAGCGAGGGGCTTCACCAGGCCATTGAGGCCAAGGAGGGAGTGGAGGTCCAGCGGGAGAGCAAGACCTTGGCTACCATCACCTTCCAGAACTACTTCCGCCTCTACGGTAAGCTCTCGGGTATGACGGGGACCGCCATGACCGAGGAGGAGGAGTTCAACGGCACCTATGCTCTGGACGTGGTGGAGATCCCCACCAACAAGCCCATCGCCCGGGAGGACCATGACGATGTGATCTACAAGACCGAGGCGGGAAAGTTTCGGGCGGTGATCCGCCAGATCCAGGAGTGCCATGAGAAGGGCCAGCCTGTGCTGGTGGGTACCATCTCCATTGAGAAGTCCGAGGTCCTCTCTGCCCTTCTGAAGCGGGCCGGGGTCAAGCACAATGTGCTCAACGCCAAGAACCACGAGAAGGAGGCCGAGATCGTGGCCCAGGCGGGTAAGTTTGGGGCCGTCACGGTTGCCACCAACATGGCCGGACGTGGTACCGACATTATGTTGGGCGGAAACGCCGAGTTCCTGGCCAAGGCCGACCTGAGGAGAGCCGGCATGTCTGACGAGCTTATCGCTGAGGCCACCGGCTTTGCCGAGACCGACAATGAGGAGATCATTGAGGCCCGGAAGGCGTTCCAGGCGGCTGAGGCCAAATATAAGGAGGAGATCCGCCCCGAGGCTGACAAGGTACGGGCTGCCGGAGGACTTTTCATCGTGGGTACCGAACGCCATGAGTCCCGCCGGATCGACAACCAGCTCCGAGGCCGTGCCGGACGGCAGGGTGACCCGGGAGAGACCCGGTTTTTCCTCTCCCTGGAGGACGATATCATGCGGCTTTTCGGCTCCGAGCGGATCATGGGTATGATGGAAAAGCTGGGGGTAGATGAGGACACTCCCCTGGAGCAGAAGATGCTGACCAACGGGATTGAAAACGCCCAGAGACAGGTGGAGTCCCGAAACTTCCAGACCCGGAAGAATGTGCTGGAGTATGACGACGTGATGAATACCCAGCGGGAGGTCATCTACAAGCAGCGCCGCCAGGTGCTGGACGGGGAGGACC
>CAJUEU010000018.1 GCA_910585735.1 uncultured Oscillospiraceae bacterium
CCGATGAGCAGCTGGACTCCCCCATGCTCTTCTGCTCGGGCCGGCAGGGCACCGCCTCCTTCTCCCCCGATGTGCCGGGGACCGACCTCATCCCGCTGTTCGACACCATTATGGACTACATTCCCGCCCCTGAGGCGGATACGGAAGCTCCGTTCCAAATGCTGGTTTCCTCCATCGACTACAACGAGTTTGTGGGCCGGATCGCCGTGGGCCGGATCGAGCGGGGCACTGTCCGGCAAAATGAGGAGATCGCCGTGTGCAACTTCCACGCCCCGGACGCGGCCCCCAAGAAGGCCAAGGCCACCGCGATCTACGAGTTTGACGGCCTTGCCAAGGTTCCTGTTACCGAGGCCAGGGCAGGGAGCATCATCGCCATGAGCGGCATCGGAGATATTACCATCGGCGACACCATCTGCGCCCCCGCCGCCATCGAGCCCATTGAGTTCGTGAAGATCTCGGCCCCCACCATGGAGATGACCTTCTCGGTGAACGACTCTCCCTTTGCCGGCAAGGAGGGCAAGTATGTGACCTCCCGGCAGCTCCGGGAGCGGCTTTTCCGGGAGACCATGAAGGACGTGTCCCTCCGGGTGAGCGAGGTGGAGAATTCCACCGATTCCTTCAACGTGGCCGGCCGGGGCGAGATGAGCCTTTCCATCCTCATGGAGACCATGCGCCGGGAGGGTTACGAATTCCAGGTCTCTCCCCCCCGGGTCCTCTTCCAGGAGATCGACGGCAAGAAGTGCGAGCCCATCGAGCGTCTGGTGGTGGACGTGCCTGCCGACTGTGTGGGCAGCGTCATCGAAGCCATCGGCAAGCGCAAGGGAGATATGCTGGACATGACCCCTGTGGGAGACCGTATGAAGGTCCAGTTCCTGGTGCCCTCCCGTGGCCTTTTCGGCTACCGCAACGAGTTTTTGACCGCTACCAAGGGCGAGGGCATCATGGCCAGCGTCTTTGAGGAGTACGCCCCCATGAAGGGAGAGATCGCCCGGCGGAACACGGGGTCCCTGGTGGCCTTTGAGACCGGCGAGGCGGTGACCTACGGCCTCTTCAACGCCCAGGAGCGGGGAGTGCTGTTCATCGGCGCCGGTACCCCTGTGTATGCCGGTATGATCGTGGGCGAATGCCCCAAGGTGGAGGACATTTCGGTGAACGTCTGTAAGAAGAAGCAGCTCACCAACATGCGGGCCTCAGGCTCGGACGAGGCCCTTCGCCTGGTGCCTCCCCGGCAGATGTCCCTGGAGCAGGACCTGGAGTTCCTGGCCGACGATGAGCTTTTGGAGTGTACCCCGGAGAACCTCCGCCTTCGTAAGCGTATTCTGGACCACGGAATGCGGATGCGGGAGGCCAGCAAGAAAAAATAAAGAGATGGAAAAGCCCCGGACCAAAGTGGTCCGGGGCTTTGTTTGTATATGCGGAGCCTTGCGGACTTACGACCCGGTGGAACGGTAATGCCTCACCCCCACTCGCCAGAGAAGGCCGCAGGGGATGAGGAACAGCAGGGCGGCCAGGGGTAGCAGCCCATACCACCCCGGCCCCCGGCCGAAGAGGAACTGAAGGGGCCAGTGCTGGACCAGGGCCAGAGGCACCAGGAAGGTGAGGATGAGGAGGACCGGCTTGCCGTAGATCCCGAAGGGATATTTGCCGTACTCCCGGGGCCCGTCCATGAAGATGTTCAGCGCCTCGATGTGCTCCAGAGTGAAGAAGGTGACGCAGGCGTTGATAAGAAATACCCCGAAGAAGACCCCCGCGCCGCAGAGGATCATCAGGGTCAACACCAGGGCCTTCTGGGGCGTCCAGGCCACGGCGCCGGAGCCGATGGCCCACATCAGCATCACCGCTGCCTGGAGCACCCGGGCGAACATGGCGGGCTTCATGTCCTGACAGAGCACCTGAAAGAGCAGGGGCCGGGGCCGGAGCATGAGGCGGTCGAACTGGGCCTGGGAGAGGATCCGTCCGAAGGCGTCAAGGCCCCGGGCGAAGCACTCGGCCAGAGAGGTCCCTGCCAGGATCACGGCGTAGCAAAGGCTGAGCTGGGGGAGGGTGTAGCCCCCAATGGAGTCGAACCGCTCCATGAGAAAGACCACGCTGAGGAACACGTTGGTGGTGATGAGGACCTGGCCCAGGCAACTCAGGAAAAAGGAGGCCCGGTAGGTCATGGCGGAACGGAAGTGGATGGAGAGAAATTTCAAATACAGTCTCATGGCTTAGCCCCCCAATATCACGGCCCGGCGGAGACCCTTTTGGGTGAGAAGGTACCCCGCGGTTATAAGGGTCACGATCCAGAAGACCTGAAGCCCCATGACTGCCGGGGCCTGGGAGAGGGGGATGTCTTCGGTAAAGAGCCGCAAAGGCACATTCTGCATGGAGCCAAAGGGGGTGAGCTGGGCGAACTGCCGCAGGCCGTCGGGCAGAAAGGGCAGGGGGACGATGGCCCCGCCCAGCAGGTCGGCACACGCCACCGACAGCACCATGAGGCCGTTGGGGTCGGTAAGGTAGAAGGTGAGGGCGTAGACCAGCAGGGAGTAGGCACACACCACCAGCACCATCAGCACGGCGGACAGGAGGAACACGCCGAAGGCCGCCGGGGAGGCGGGGAGCCGCAGCCCCCAGGGGGAGGGGAGAAGGCTGCTCACCACCAGCACCGGCACCATCCGCAGGGCGGCCCGGGCCAGCCGGTTGGCCACCGACCGGGCCATCCACATGCTGTAGATGTCGGTGGGCCGAAGCAGCTCGTAGGACACGGCCCCGGTCTTCACCGACTCCAGAATGTCGTGCTCCCAGTTCCACAGGGCGAAGAGGGTGAGAAAGGCCTGCTGGAGCCAAATGTAGGAGGAGAGGGCCTCCATGCCCATGGGGAACCGTTCCGGGTGCTCCAGCCAGAAGGCCCGGTAGAGGAGGATCTCCATGCCGCCCCAGACAAACTGGGTGGACATGCCCGCCAGGGCGGCGGAGCGGTACTGGAGCCCCGCCATGAGCCGCATTTTGAAGAAGGACCAGTATTGTCTCATGCGCCCGCCCCCTCAGATGCCGAAGCGGCGGTAGAGGTCGGCCACAGCCTCCTCGGTGGACAGGTCCTCCCCGGCCATGGCACGAATTTGGGCGGTGTCCCCGTCCAGCAGGAGCTGTCCCTTGCCGATGAGGAGGACCCGGGAGCAGAGGGCGTCGATGTCCTGCATGTCGTGGGTGGTGAGAAGCACCGTGGTGCCGCAGAGGCGGTTCTGCTCCAGGATGAATTCCCGGACCTTCAGCTTGGATACCGCGTCAAGGCCGATGGTGGGCTCGTCCAGGAAGAGGACCTTGGGGCCGTGGAGGAGGGCGGCGGCGATCTCGCACCGCATCCGCTGGCCCAGGGAGAGCATCCGGGCCGGGGTCTTCAGAAGGTCCCCCAGCTCCAGCAGGGCGGTGAGCCGGTCCAGGTTCTCCCGGTAGGTGGGCTCCGGCACCCGGTAGATGTCCCGGAGCAGGTCGAAGGACTCCCGCACCGGCACGTCCCACCAGAGCTGGCTGCGCTGGCCGAAAACCACTCCCAGCCGGGCCACGTGCTCCTTTCGGTTTTCCCAGGGCACCAGGCCGTCCACCCGGCAGACGCCGCTGTCGGGCCGGAGGATGCCGCTGAGGATTTTGATGGTGGTGGACTTTCCCGCCCCGTTGGGGCCGATGTACCCCAGGATCTGGCCGTCGGGCACCGTGAAGGTCATGTCCCGGAGGGCGGGTATCTCGGTATAGTCCCGGGAGAAGAGGCTTTTGAAGGCATTGCCCAGCCCGGCCTCCCGCCGCCGGACCCGGTAGGTCTTGGAGATCCCTTTCATTTCGATCATAGACATTTCCCCTTTTCGAAAGATGGTCCCGTGGGATTCAGACCAGAGGACGAAGATCGGGTCTCCGTCATAGCCTTAAGCACCAACGGGAGACAGCGCTGTCCGCAAGCCACGGGGAAGGTCACGAGCCTTCTCCCCGCGGGACAGGGAACGGCTGTTCCGGCCGTTTACCCTTTGCGTAAGCGACCCAACTGCCCTCTTTCCAGTCCCGGAAGAAAATTCCGGGACAAAAAGGAAACTTATTCTATTATAAAAAGAGGGGGTTGTCAACCGAGAGAAAAATATTTCAAAAAATTTTTCAAATTTTAGGGAACTTTTTTCGCCCTGGTTCGTCCAAGGAGTGGTACGCTGAAAAAAGCGTTATTTCACTACATGAAAAAGGAGAAACAAACATGAACTTTAAGCGCGTTTCCGCTCTGGTCCTGGCCCTGGCCATGACCGCCTCCACCGCCGCCCACGCCGCCGGAGACACGGAGCCCACCCAGGAGGACAGGCCCCTGCTCATTTCGGCCAGCCCCGACACGGAGCACTACGACACGGTCATCACCATCAACGGGGAGAGGCTGGAGTCCTACACCTATTCCCGTGAGGTCCCCGGCTGGGGCAGCGAGACAGTGACCGTGCAGCTTTCCGAGCTGCCTAGGGTGGCTGCGGGCTATGTGCCCATGCGGGCTGTTGCCCAGGCCGACCACGGCTCCGCTTCCTGGTTTTCGGGAGACAGCCAGAGCAGCTTCTACATGAACGGCGTACGCTTCACAGTCCACTTTGAGGACCTGTCGGTGGAGGTGAACGGCGAGACCGCCGGGGGGGTCTCCGCCCTCCTTATTGACGGGGTGACCTACCTGCCCGTTTCTGTTTTCGAGGGCCTGGAGGGCTTTTCGGTCACGGACAACTCTGAGAATGGGGTGGAGAGCTACGAGATCGGCACTCCCAACGGCGCGCCCCTGATGAAGCTAGCCTATCAGATCGTGGAGGACTCGGCTATGCTGAAAGGGAGCCAGCGCTCCATGGAGGAGCTGGAGGAGTGGTATGGGGAGCTGGGCTTCAAGGCCGAATTCACCACCGAGGGGGTGGCCTTCCTTCCCATGAACACCTTTCCCGATACCCTGATCCTGGGCAAGCTGGCCGAAGGCCAGGAGGAGGGCCTGGAGGCATTTTTGGAGGAGTACCGTTCCGGCAAGGAGCAGACCTTCTCCTGGTATCTGGGCCAGCACCTGCCCAAGGTGCAGAACGCCCGGTTTGTTACCGAGGGCGGCTGGTTTCTGTTCCTCATTGCCGAGAATGTGGAGGCCGGGGTGGAGACCTTCCGCGCCGCCGTCAGGGAAATGGAATGATGGAATGAGCCGGGCGTTTCGCCCGCTCAAAGGTTCTGTGAAATGCGGGAAAGGGGCCCCTTAGGGTCCCCTTTCCCGCATTTTATCCCGCCGCATTTTTTGGACAGGAGATCTCCAACGCCTGGTTTTGTGCAAGCTATGCAAAAATGACAGGAACCGCTCTTGCAAAATTAGATGCTTTGTATTATAATGGCAATCAAAAACAGAAAGGGCAGGAACGATATGAGAGGAAACAAGATCTGGCGGGGGACGCTGTACGTGTCGGGACTTCTGATCCTTGCCCTGGGGCTGACCCTGCACAACAAATGCGCCCTGGGCACCTCGGCCATGTCCACCACCCCCTATTTCGCAAGCCTGGTCTGGGGGTTTGACTTTGGGGACGGCATGTTTATTTTCTATTCCCTCTGCGCCGCGGTCCAGCTGGTTTTGCGGCCCAAGGGCCAAAGAGTGCCTGTGCTGGGGCAGGTGGCGGTGAGCCTGGCCCTGAGCCGGGCGCTGGGCTGGATGGACGGACTCATCCCGGAGGCCGCGGCCCCGTGGGGCAAAATTCTGATGCTGGCTGGGGCGGTGGGATTCACCGGGATCGGGGCGGCCATGAGCCTGAACGCCAGGCTGGTCCCCGGGGCGGGAGACGGAGTGGTGGAGGCTCTGGCCCGGTTTTTCGGGAAGGAGATCGGTCTGACCAAGAACCTTTTTGATTTTCTCTGCATGGCCGTGACCTTTGTTCTGGGCCTGGCCACCGGGCATTTTATGTACGCTCTGGGCATCGGCACCCTGGTGGGGGTGGTGGGCGTGGGCCGGGTAATGGACCTCTACAATGCCCTGTGCAAAAAGCCGCTGGACAGGCTTATGGGCCTGGAATAGGAGAGGAAGGCCCGCCAACGGGGAGGACATCCCCAGGGCGGGCCGATACTTTTGACCGTTGCGTTATCTTGACGAAAAATGGTGTTTTTGCCACAATAGGGTTGCCTCTTTTTGAGGTGGGCGCTGTTGCTCTGGCGGTTAGCTACTCCCTTGTGAAGGGGGTGATGCCGATGGGAAACGGGCGTGGGGCGAAAGCCCTTCGCTTCCTGGTGTGTTTTATCATCACCTTTTTGGTGTTGATCTACATATCCCCAAAAGCGTGTTAGCCGCCCGGTGGCCAGACCGAGCGGCTAACGATAGTTAATCTGCGAGGACTGGGCTGACCGTCACGTGACGGCGCCCTTTTCATGCTTATTATAGGCTTTTGGGTTTGTATTGTCAAGATAGATTTCGGGATAGGAGCTTCGCCGGAAATGAGCTGACGGCATTTTTATAGCCCTTTGGGCTTCCCTTTTGCATAGCTCCATGGTAAAATGCAAAGGCTAAAATTCCAAACAAAGGAGAAATGACCCATGCACTGTGTAAGAGAAGTCACCGAGAATTTGTGGTGGGTGGGCTCCAACGACCGCCGCACCCCTCTTTTTGAAAATATCCACCCCATCCCGGAGGGGGTGAGCTACAACTCCTACCTGCTTCTCGATGAAAAGACCGTCCTTTTTGACTGTGTAGACTGGTCGGCCGCCCCCCAGCTGGTGGAGAATGTGGAGCACCTGCTGAATGGCCGGGAGCTGGACTATATCGTGCTCCACCACCTGGAGCCTGACCATGGGGCGGGGCTGTGGGCGATCTTGCGGAAATGGCCCGGAGCCACGGTAGTCTCCAGCCTGGCCGCCCAACGGTTCATGGACCAGTTTGGCTTTGCCCCGCTTCCCATCCAACGCTTGATGGCCAAGGAGGGGGAAAGGCTCTCCTTTGGGAAGCACAGCCTCACCTTCTACGCCGCTCCCATGGTCCACTGGCCCGACGTGATGGTCTCTTTCCTGGAGCCGGAGGGGGCCTTTTTCTCCGCCGATGCCTTCGGTACCTTTGGGGCCCTCAACGGCAGGCTGTTTGCCGATGAGCTGGACTTTCCCCACCGCTGGCTCCCCGAGGCCCGGCGGTATTACGCCAACATCGTGGGCAAATACGGTCCCCAGGTCCAGGCCCTGCTGGCCAAGGCAAAGGGGCTGGACATCAACCTGCTCTGCCCCCTCCACGGGCCGGTGTGGCGGCGGGACATCGGCTGGTTCGTGGAGAAATATGACCTTTGGAGCCGCTATGAGCCCGAGGACAAGGAGGTCCTGGTGATCTACGGCTCCATGTACGGCGGCACCGAGCAGGCCGCCGAGGCGCTGTGTACCGCACTGACGGAACGGGGGGTGGAGACCGCCCTCTATGACGTATCCGCCGTCCATGTGACCCGGCTCGTTGCCGAGAGCTTCCGCTGCTCCCACATCGTCCTGGCCAGCGTCACCTACAACATGGATTTTTATCCCCCCATGCGGGACTACCTGGAGGACATCAAGGCCCTGGGGCTGAAAGGGCGGACCTTTGCCCTTCTGGAAAACGGCACCTGGGCCCCCAATGCCGGGAAGCTTATGGGGGAGTTTGTGGCCGGGGAGCTGGAGGGGTGTACCCTGCTGGCGCCCAAGGTGACCGTGCGGTCCGCCCTCAGAGGGGAGCAGGCGGCCGAGCTGGAGGCATTGGCCGAAGCCATCGAAAAGTCGGTGAAGGGGTAAAAGGAGGAGTCCGTTTCCCAAGGGAAACGGACTCCTCCTTTGCCTGTGCGGCACGGTCTGTTATAGGAAAAGGAAATTTTGAACTTTTTATAAACTACTCCAGTAGTGCATTGACAAGTCCAAACGATTGTGGTAGTGTGTATAGCGTAAACTATTGCAATAGTTTGAAAGGAAGTGATGGAAATGACGCTCAAGCTTTTTGATTCCGAGCTGAAGGTCATGGACGTACTGTGGAAAGAAGGGGATATGCCGGCCAAACAGATCTCGGACAAGCTTAAGGAGACCACCGGCTGGAACATGAACACTACCTACACGGTCATCAAAAAATGTATCGCCAAGGGGGCCATCGAGCGCAGGGAGCCCAATTTTCTCTGCCACGCCCTGATCGGCCGGGAGGCGGTCCAGGTGGCCGAGACCCAGGAGCTGCTCCACAAGCTCTTTGACAGCTCCCCCGACCTGCTCTTCGCCTCTCTGCTGGGGCACCAGAAGCTGTCGCGGGAGCAGATCGACAACCTGAGGCGCATGGTCTCCCAACTGCAGGCACAGGAGGAGGACCAATGAGCCTAACCCAAATGACCCTGTCGGGAGGGGTGTTCATCCTGCTGATCACGGTGGTCCGGGCCCTGACCCTCCACCGGCTGCCCAAGGGGGCCTTTTTGGCCCTGTGGGAGTTGGCCGCCCTGCGGCTCCTGCTGCCCTTCGCCATCCCCTTGTCCCTGGTGGGCCTGCCCGCCGTGGAAGGTCTGCCCTTGGCAGGGACGGCTTTGGTATCCGGGACCGTTTCGGCCGGGCTCCCCGCTGCCCCGGAGCTTCCGGCGGCCGTGGCCTCGGCCCCGATCCTGCCCCCGGCCTGGCTTCTGGGCATGGTCCTGACAGGGGCCTGGTTCACAGCGGCCTATCTCCGGGCCAGGCTGCGGTTCCGCGGTTCCCGGCCGGATGATACCCCCGCCGTCCGCCGTTGGCTGGAGGGAGTGAGGCTTCGCCGGCCCCTGGAGGTCCGGCGGTGGGCCGATGGGGCCTCCCCCCTGACCTACGGGGTCCTGCGGCCGGTGATCCTGCTGCCCGAGGAGATGGACGGGGCCGTCCTTCCCTATGTCCTCACCCACGAGCTGGTCCACATCCGGCGGTTTGACGCCCTGGCCAAGCTGCTCTTTGCCGCCGCCCTGTGCGTCCACTGGTTCAACCCCCTGGTTTGGGCCATGTACGTGCTGGCCAACCGGGACCTGGAGCTCTCCTGTGACGAGGGGGTACTGAACGCCCTGGGCGCAAACGCCAGGGCGTCCTACGCCCTGACCCTGATCCACCTGGAGGAGGCCCGGAGCTTCCCCCTTTGCAACCATTTCAGCAAATTTGCCATTGAAGAAAGGATCGAAGCCATTATGAAATACAAAAAATCATCCCTTTTGGCGGCGGCCCTGGCCACCGTGTTGGTGCTGGGGACCACCGCCGCCTTCGCCGTCGCGCCCCAGGGGGAGGAGAATCCTCTCCCCGGTACAGAGGCCCTTATGGACGACAGCACCCTCTCCTCCTACGTCAATCCCAAAGACGGGAAGACCTATTACAGCTTTGACGGCGGCAAGACCTGGCAGCCCCTGACAGACGAGGAAGTGTCGCTGCGTTTCCCGAAATCCAACGTGGAGTGGTGGACCGCCGAGGAGTACGCCGCCTGGCTGGAGAAGGAGAAGGAGGAGCTCCAGGCCATGCTGGGAGAGAAGGGCTGGACCGGCGGCCGGGGCGAGTTCGTCTGGACCCAGGAGATCATCGACGAGACCATCGCCATGTACGAAAACATCCTTCAGGAGATCAAAGAGGGAAAGCTGTATTCCAAGTCTGTGGACGGCGACACTGATGCCCTGCTGATCTCGGGCGGCGCCGGAGACATCTTTGTCCGGGAGGAAGACGGCACGGTGACCCCCATCGACCGGGACAAGGTGGAGGCTATCTCCTTTGTCTTTGACGGCTCCACCCCGATGCCGGAGGGCAGTGTCATCCTGGACAAGACCGGCGTGCCGCTGGACGACTGGGATGTGGTGAGCGCCCCCGAGCGCACCGAGGAGGAGAGACGGCAGATCAAGATCGACATTGAGAGCGGCAAGATCCCGCCCTTTGAGATGCCGGACGACCCCGGTGTTACGGTTCGGTTCGTGGACCAGCACACCAACGAGGTATGACCAGGCCCGGCGTTTTACAGAGTGTGGGCAGATATGGAAAAGAAACGGGCGAAACCGCAAGGAAAAAGCGGTGGACCTTTTCCCTCCAACGCCTTATACTGAGAGGGCAAAGGAGGGAACAAAATTATGGAATTGGGAAATCATCTGTTCGACGCGAGAAAGAAGTGCGGGTTTTCTCAGGAGGATGTGGCGGAAAGGCTGGGGGTCAGCCGCCAGACCATCTCCAAATGGGAGACCGGCGAGACCCTGCCGGACATTCGGCAGGCCAAGCGGCTCTCGGCCCTGTACCACCTGACACTGGACGAGCTCATTGACTTTGACCTGGATGTGCGGGAGGTGGAGGAGGCCATTGAGCGGACCAGCGAGGCCGTGGAGGAAAAGATCGACTGGACCAAGGCCTGGGGAAAGCGGCATCCCGTCCTGCTGCAGTACCAGGGGACGGTGAATATCCGGCGGTATGCCGTCCAACTGGGGCTCCTGATCGAGGAGCTGAGGCGGGATTACGGCTACAACGAGCTGGACGCCTTCCTGGTGCTGAAGGACATTCTGGCCCAGGTGTGGAAGGAACGGAAAAAAGCGGACATATATCCCCCAAAGGGTCCCCCCACAAAATAAAATTGGAAAATCAACGCACAAAAAAGCTATGGGAAGCTGCATGTTAAGCAGTTTCCCATAGCTTTTTTGCGGTGTGTTTTTTGGACCAAGCCTTTCTTGCTATTTGAAGGTTTTGCGCAGGCGTGTCAAACGGACACCTTCCCGAAAATAATAAAGCCGTTGATAGGATCCCATCTCGTTGATTACCCTGATCAGCTCAGCTAATGTTCCAAATTCCCGGCTGCCCAGCACCGCTTCCAATTCGGAAAACAGCGTCATGTATTGAAAGGATAAGCTGTCGTATTCATCGAAACTCGAAAATCTGCTATGCTCAAAGGGCTGCGCCCAAAGAAACAGTCTTTCTATCCCCGGTTCCACAAACATCACATATTTCCTCCCGCCTAAAGGGTATAACTATTTACACGTAACTTCTTATATCTTAAAAATTCATTTTAGCAGAGATATACTGTGTTTGTCAATAGGTGGGAGGTGATGTCGTGGATAAATGGGGACATATAAGGATCAAGCTGGCAGATTTGATGGAGGCAGAGGGGCTGAGCAAAAACAAACTCTGCCATCGGGCAGAGATGGAGCGGACCCAGCTAAACAACTACTATAACGGTTCTATCACCCGGTTGGATATTGATGTTCTTTCCCGATTATGCACGGCACTCCATTGTGAGATTGGAGAGCTTCTGGAGTTTGTACCGCCAGAAGAAGAGGAAGAGGCGGAATAGACCCTTTGCACAAGAATCTGTCATAATGCCACGAGCGGAGCGCATAGGCGCTCCGCTCGCTTTGTTTTCGTTCAGTTTTCCTCGTCCAGTTTGAGGACCGCCATAAACGCCTCGGTGGGAATTTGCACCGTCCCCAGGGAGCGCATCTTTTTCTTGCCCTCCTTCTGCTTTTCCAGCAGCTTCTTCTTCCGGGTGATGTCGCCGCCGTAGCACTTGGCCAGCACGTCCTTCCGCATGGCCTTGATGGTCTCCCGGGCGATGACCTTGCCGCCGATGGCGGCCTGGATGGGCACCTCGAAGAGCTGGCGGGGGATGTTTTCCTTCAGTTTCTCGCAGAGCTTCCGGGCACGGGGGTAGGCCTTTTCCCGGTGGGCGATGAGGCTCAGGGCGTCCACCTGGTCCCCGTTGAGGAGCAGGTCCACCTTCACAAGGTCGCTGGGGCGGTACTCGGAAAGCTCGTAGTCCAGGCTGGCGTAGCCCTTGGTCCGGGCCTTCAGGGTGTCGAAGAAGTCGTAGATGATCTCTCCCAGGGGCATCTGATAGTGGATCTCCACCAGGTTGGTGTCCAGATACTGCATGTCCTTGAATTCTCCCCGCCGGTCCTGGCACAGGGGCATGATGTTGCCCACATAGTCGGGAGGCGCAATGATGGAGACCTTGGCGTAAGGCTCCTCGGAAAGCTGGATGGAGCCAACGTCGGGGTAGTTGTGGGGATTGTCCACCATGACCACCGTGCCGTCGGTCTTGGTGATGCGGTAGATGACAGAGGGCAGGGTGGTGATCAGGTCCAGGTCGAACTCCCGCTCCAGCCGCTCCTGGATGATCTCCATGTGGAGCATGCCCAAAAAGCCGCAGCGGAAGCCGAAGCCCAGGGCGGCCGAGGATTCCGGCTCGAAGGAGAGGGAAGCGTCGTTGAGCTGGAGCTTTTCCAGGGCGTCCCGCAGGTCGGGGAACTTGCTGCCGTCCTCGGTGTAGATGCCGCAGTAGACCATGGCCTGGGCGGGGCGGTAGCCGGGGAGGGCCTCCTGGGCGGGACGCTGGGCCTCGGTGACCGTGTCGCCCACCCGGGTGTCCTTCACATTTTTAATGGAGGCGGTGAGGTAGCCCACCTCCCCGGCGATGAGCTCCTTGCAGGGCTCCATGCCCAGGGGGAGGAGGTGGCCGCACTCCAAAACGTCATACTCGGCCCCCGAGGCCATCATTCGGATCTTCATGCTGGGGCGGAGGGAGCCTTCTACCACCCGGAAATAGACGATGACGCCCCGGTAGGCGTCGTACTGGCTGTCAAAGACCAGGGCCTTCAGGGGGGCTTTGGGGTCCCCGGTGGGGGCGGGAATGTGGTGGACCACATCCTCCAGCACCGATTGGATGTTGACGCCCATTTTGGCGGAGATCTCGGGGGCGTCCTGGGCCTCAATGCCGATGACGTCTTCGATCTCGGTCTTGACCCGCTTGGGGTCGGCGGCGGGCAGGTCGATCTTGTTCACCACAGGGCGGATCTCCAGGTCGTGCTCCATGGCCAGGTAGGTGTTGGCCAAGGTCTGGGCCTCAATGCCTTGGGCGGCGTCCACCACCAGTACCGCCCCCTCGCAGGCGGCCAGGGAGCGGGAGACCTCATAGTTAAAGTCCACATGGCCCGGGGTGTCGATGAGGTTGAGCTCATAGGTCTCCCCATCCAGGGCCTGGTAGCTCAGTCGGACGGCCCGGGCCTTGATGGTGATGCCCCGCTCCCGCTCCAGGTCCATGTTGTCCAGGATCTGGGATTCCATCTCCCGCTGGGTCACCGCCCCGCACAGCTCAATGAGCCGGTCGGACAGGGTGGATTTGCCGTGGTCGATGTGGGCGATGATGGAAAAGTTTCTGATTTTGGATTGGTCAGTCATAGGAAATACCTCCGTAGGCAAATCCACCGGGGCCCCATCGCAGATGGGGCGCGCCGAATGGCGCGAATAATAAAATCAAAATGGGGGCCCCACAAAATTGATCCTCAAATTTTGTGGGGAGAGGAGGGGCGGCGGAATGAGTGAGCCTTCGCCGTCAGGCGGAGGCGAGGGATATGGAGCTTGCCCCGACGAGGTCGATGTGGGCGATGATGGAAAAGTTTCTGATTTTGGATTGGTCAGTCATGAATCGATCCTCCCATAAGAGGTGTGTAGGGGCGGCTGTCCTCAGCCGCCCGCCTTGTCAAGTTCCCTGGGCCGATGAGGACACCGGCCCCTACGACCCGAAGGCAGAGCCTTATTTTTTTCCCCGGTGCTCCACGGCCCGGTTCACCCGCTCCCCGGTGGTGTGAACGATCTGGAGGAGGGACTGGCTGGCCTGAGGGTAGTTCTGCCGCAGGGCGTCGTTGTTCATGGTGGGGAAGGCCTCCTTCCCCTTCTCCTTTACCTGCTCGCTGAGGGCGTCCAGGTACTCGGCCTCCGACCAGGTCATGTCGGCGTCGGTGCAGCCCGCCAGAAAGTGGTTGGGGGCGATGGAGAAAAAGCCCTCGTTCTGGGTGCCCGAGGCCCGGTACAGGTGCCGGAACATTTTGTAGACCGCGTCGGAGAGGTAATTGGAGGCCGCTGTGATGGCGTCCTTGCTGCCCAGCTTGCCCAGCAGGTCGAAGAGCATATCCAGGGAGTTGACCAGCAGCTTTTTATTGAGCATGGCGGCCACGCTGCCCCGGAGCACATTGCCCTTCTCGGCCGAGGCGTCGTAAAGCTCCTCGGCCACGATGGTGGTGCCCTCCCGGTCCATGCTCCGGCCCAGCAAAAAATCGGCCGACACATGGTAATAGTCGCAGGCCTTGCGCACAAAGGCAAGTCCCGGCTCCCGGGCGCCGTTTTCATAGTGGCTCAGCAGGGCCTGGCTGATACCCATGTCGGCGGCGGCCACCCGCTGGCTGATGTTGCGCTCCCGGCGCAGCAGGGACAGGGTCCGGGGGAAGTTGTTGTTGAGTTCCATACTGATTCTCCATTCTCTCTAAACAGTAGGTATATTATATTGAACGGATAACAATTTGTAAAGAGAAAAATGCAAAGAAATCACCTGTTTTCGTTGTGATTTGGGAAAAGATGGTGTATAATTACCCTATACGGCCCCACGGGGGCAAAGAATCCTTTGGGAGTGTGAAAATTATGGGAAAATTCAGCTTTGACGGAATGATCGAAAAATTGAAGGCGGATCCCAGGTCCATTGTATTTACCGAGGGCCACGACGCCCGCATCCAGGAGGCCGCCTCCCGGCTTTTGAAGGAGGGCCTTCTGAAGGTCATCCTGGTGGGAGACCCCGCCGAGGTGAAGGCTTCTTCCGAGAAGAACGGCTTTGACGTCTCGGGCGCCACGATCATCGACCCCGCCCACTACGAGGGCATGGATGAGATGGTGGCGAAGATGGTGGAACTCCGCAAGGGCAAGATGACCGAGGAGGAGTGCCGCGCCGCCCTTTCCAAGTCCAATTACTTTGGCACCATGCTGGTGAAGATGGGGGTGGCCGACTGCCTGCTGGGCGGCGCCACCTACTCCACCGCCGATACCGTCCGTCCTGCCCTCCAGCTCATCAAGACCAAGCCGGGGGCCCATCTGGTCTCCTCCTGCTTTATCCTGGTCCGGGACACCGGGGACGAGGCTCTGCGGCAGCTCTGCATGGGCGACTGCGCCATCAACCTTTCCTATGAGGACACTCTGGACAAGGAGGGCAACGTCACCGTGTCGGCCGCCCAGAAGCTGGCTGAGGTGGCGGTGGAGTCCGCCCGCTGCGCCCAGATCTTCGGCATGGACCCCAAGGTGGCCATGCTCAGCTTCTCCACCAAGGGCAGCGGCAAGGGCGGCACTGTGGCCCTCTCCGCTGAGGCCACCAAGGCGGCCAAGGAGATGGCTCCCGACCTTGCCATCGACGGCGAGATGCAGTTTGACGCCGCCGTCAGCCCCACCGTGGGCCAGCTCAAGTTCCCCGGCTCTACCGTGGCGGGCTACGCCAACACCTTTATCTTCCCCAACATCGAGGCGGGCAACATCGGCTACAAGATCGCCCAGCGGCTGGGCGGCTACGAGGCCTACGGCCCCATCCTCCTGGGCCTGAACGCCCCCATCAACGACCTGAGCCGGGGCTGCAACGCCGAGGAGGTCTACAAGATGAGCATCATCACCGCGGCCCTCATCTGAAAGTCTTAATAAGCCCCCCGTTCCCGGAAGGAGCTCCTTCTGGGAACGGTTTTTTTCTGCCCGAAGGCAGGAGCCTCAGACATGGGGGACTATTCTTTGAGGATAACATTGCTTTTTCTCTTTTTATATTTTTCTTTCCCGGGGGCCATCTTTTCGTGAAAAGAATAGGCCCCCGGGACCCCCAAGAAAAGCCATTGCCAATCTTGTTTCCGGCTTATGTGCAGGATTAGAATAGCTCCTTCAGCCCCGCTGCCGCTCCCGTGGGGGAAACCTCAATAGAGAGTGTCGTCCGATTGGAAGCGCCTGGGTACAGAAGCCTTGGGATGTTGGCGGCGGGGCCGCCTGGGCAGTTCAAAGTTGGCCGCCCTCGAGCCAAGGGCCGTTACGAAGTAAGGCCCGAAGGCCACAAGCCCGAAGGAGAACAGCTCTGGGGTGTTTCCAAAGAGGGGCAACCGCAGTTGCCCCTCTTTGGTCGTTGAAAGGGGGATTCCAAAGGGGGAAAGAATCGAAACTTTCCCCCTTTGGGGCTTTCGGGGGTTCCAAGGGGGCCGCTTTGGCCCCAAAGCGGTCCCTTTGGGAAAAAACTGCCTTGGGCAAGAAAACCCCCGTTCCTTCTGGGAACAGGGGTTTTACTCTTCATCGGGGACGTATTCTATAACATCCTCTACCCGGCAATTCAAAATTTTACAGAGCTTATTCAAGGTATGGGTGGAAACGGGCATATCTGCCTGCAATCGTTGAACCGTCGCATGGCTCATCTCATACTTGAAGCGCAAGGTATATGTTGTTACCTTCTGCTCGGCCATTGTTTTCCACAAAGGTGTATAGCGTATCATTTGAATAACCCCTTTTACGGAATAAAGCAAACAACACCATCTGGAGTACAGTCCAATATAGCACATATTTTTTCGAGGGTGAGCATAGTGAGGTTCCTATTCTTTTTCAGCCAGTCCAATGTCCGGCTAATCATCATTTTCCAGCAACTTGGAGGGAGAAATGTTTAAGACATCGGCAATCTTAAACAATGTTTCAAGGGATACACCGCGAGTCGTTCCAGGACCCTCTACTTGCCCGATGAAATTTACGCTTCGGCCAATTTTTTCGGCAAACGCTTCTTGTGTATATCCTTCCCTTTTGCGGTAATATGCGATTTTTAAACCTAACAGCCGATATTGTTCGGGGTATTCTGTTCGCATAGATAGCCTCACTCCTTACTGCTATGTTAACAGCACCCCAGGCCAAGAAACATACGCTTAAAGTAAAAAAAGATTTACTTTAAAGAAATGTCGGTGTATATTATAGTTGGGGAGGTTTAATCCTCCTCCAGTAGCTTTGAGGGCGGAATCCCTAAAACATCGGCAATCTTAAACAAAGTTTCAAGGGATACGCCGCGAATTGTTCCAGGTCCCTCGACTTGGCCCAAGAAGTTCACACTTATACTGATCTTTTCCGCAAATGCTTCCTGTGTATATCCTGCCTTTTTGCGGTAGTACGCAATTTTGAGTCCCATTGTCCGATATTTTTCTGGATAATCCGTTTTCATAGTAGCATCACTCCTGATTGTTATGCTACCAATTCTTTGATGCAATTATAATTTCTTTAAAAGACAGGATTATTTACTTTAAAACAATAATATGGGAGGTACATTTAAAATGCCAACAAAAGCGGAACTTCGAAAGCACCGCTGCTGCTTCACCGGGCACCGCCCTGAGAAGCTGAGGGCAGCGGAGGAGAAGATCAAAGCCGCCCTGACCAGAGAGATCAAGGCGGCAATTTCAAATGGATATTCGGTTTTTATCTCGGGCATGGCCCGTGGGGTGGACCTGTGGGCGGCTGAGGCCGTGCTGGACCTTCGGGCCAGAGGGGAGGCGGTCCGCCTCATTTGCGCTGTTCCTTATCTGGGGTTTGAATCGCAGTGGGAGCAGGGCTGGCGGGACATATATCAGACAGTTCTGGGCGGGGCTGACCTGACCCGGTTTATCTGCCCCCAATACCGGCCCGATTGCTTTCAGCGGAGAAATCAATGGATGGTAGACCACTCCGCCCGGGTCATCGCCGTCTATAACGGGGCCAGGGGTGGGACTTGGAACACGCTGGCATACGCATCGGCTCAGGGCGTCCCTGTTGTAAAAATATCTTGTGGAGAAGGAGAGGCAGAGAGATGAAAAAACGGGTCCTTTTGCTTTTGCTCCTGTGCCTGCTTTCCGGCTGCGGGGAGGCCCGCCGGGAGGAACCGGTGGTCTGCGTTCCGGCGGAGGAGTGCTTCCTGTGTACGGGGACGTGGAGACGGAACAACGTGGGCATCATCAGCCTGAACACCTTTGAGGTGGCCGAGGTGGAGATCAACCGCTATGACGCGAAGGGAACGCTGGACGAAACGGCGGCTGGGATATTCTCCATGCAGGGTCAGCAGTTAGGGGAGGACGGCCTCTTTGTCTTTATGGCCCTGTTCCCGGACCGGGGCTATGCCTCACTGACCCTTGAGCCGGGCAGCGACCAGTGGGCGGACCGAAGGAAGGCCGCCGGGGCCTTGTGCGGGGACTGTCTGGAGAAAATCTTGCCGGAGGAAGGACCGAAGAAAATGGGCTTCGGGGCCATTGACCTGTCCACAGGGGAGGTCAGTGTCTTTGAGCGGCAAACGGTAGGCTTTGTAATGGGGGATTTCTATGTTCACTGCGATTGGGAGGACGATGGCCCGAACCTGGAGCTGATGATATTCTACGCGCCCTTTCGATATTAGAACGCAAAAGGGGCCCCTTCCATCGGGAAGGGGCCCCTTGCCGCTCTATGAAAGGTCCTCCTCCGCCTCGTAGCGGAAGTGGCCCCGGCTGTAATACTGAAGGGCCTGATAGTCCCGGATCAGGGCCGCGCCCTCGGGGGAGAGGGTGTCGGTGAGCTGTCCATCCTCCACATAGAGCCCGGTGGGCACATTCACCACGCTTACCTTGTCCATAACGGCGTTGGTGGCCTGAAGATAGGCGGGACCGTCCCAGCCGCACTGGCGGAATACCTCATTCATCAGAAAGCTGGGGCTGATGGTGGGGCCCTCCCCCTGGAAGTCTTTTCCCAGGACCTTCTTGGCGGCCTCGTTGGCCCAGATGAGGTACCGGGTGCCGTAGTAGTTGGTGAGCCCCTCCAGGGTGCCCGCGTCAAAGTCGATCCCCAGGGCCTCAAATACAGCGCCCCCGTCCCCCATCCAAGGGTTGTGGTCGCCGAAGAGCACCAGCACCACGGGCTCCGGGTCCTCCCGGAGGGCGTCGGTGAGCATTTTTAGCTGTTGGTTGGTGCTGGCGATGGAGCCCAAATAGTTGTGAAGGATGGCCTCCTGGCTTTCGGAAAGGGAACCGTCGTTGGTGTAGAAGGTCCCACGCTCCGCCCAATCGAACGTGTCGCTCTTGTAGGGACCATGGCCCTGATAGGTCACCGAGAAGGTGAAGTAGGGCGCGCCCCCGGCTACCCGGAGGCGGTAGGTGTAGAGAAGGTGCTGGAAGAAGAGGGAATCGTAGGCCACCGCGCCCCCGGTGTATTCACCAAAATAGTTCTCCACAAAATAGTAGTTCTCAAAGCCCAGGTAGCGGTTGACGTCGGAGCGGTTGTAAAACCATTGGTAGCAGGGGTGCATCCCCTCCACAAGGTAGCCCTGGGTACGGAAATACCAGGGGTAGGAGTTTGCGTTGCTCCGAAAATCCCGAAGGTGGGAGTACCCGGTAAGGAAGCACCGCTCGGTGTCCACCGTGCCCCCGGCAAAGATGTTGGTGATGAGGTCTCCCGCGACCCCTTCGGCCTCCAGGTCGTGCCAGACCTGGTAGACTTCCGGGTCAATGCCCTGGATCCCCAGCCGGGTAAAGTCGTTGTAGGCCTCCAGCATAATGCCCATAACATTGACCTTTTGCGTCTCAGGAATATCGGCGTCCTGGTAGCGATCCAGAAGAGCCAGAGCCTTGTCCCGGTCGTAGCCCGGGGGAGGCAGGTCCACCGCGTCGGCGGCGCTGTGGAGGAAGGGATAGACAAAGCCGTGGGCAATGTACTGCTGGGTGGCCGCCCACTGGCTTTCCAGGTGGGCATAGTTGGCGGCTTTGCCCTCGTAAAGGGATTCGCTGAGCAGAGAGGGGGTGAGCAGCAGTAAAAAGGTACACCCGGACAAAACCGTGACCTGGCGGAAGCGGGAGCCTTTTTGGGGCCTTTGCCGGGCCAGGAGACAGAGGAGAAGGTAGACGACAACAACATAGCTTACGGTCAAAAAAAGGAAGTCGTTCCAAAAAAGACTGTAATTTCCCATCATGTTTCCGGCTTCCTTTAAGAGAAAGAGGTCGGCCATCATCAAGGGGTCGTCCCGGAAGAAAAGCTTATAGTAGTGCCCCGCCGAAAAGCCCAGGGTGAGCAGGGCGGTAAGGAGAAAGGAGCGCCGGGCGCTGCGGAAGAGACCGAAGAAAAGCAACGCCAGGGCTACCACAGGGCCCAGGTTCAGATAGAGCAGAAGGGGGGTCTCCCAGTAGCCCTGGGCCAGTTCGGCGGGGTAGGGACCAATGGCCATCAACAGAGAGATAAGGCCAAGCCCCAGACTGGAAAGGACCACCCAGAAAAGGGGCCAGAGTCGCCAGAGGACCCGCTGCCAAGGGGGGCGGGCAGGCTCCAGCCGGGAGGAAAGCAGAAAGAAATTTTTCACAGTAAATGCTCTTTTCATAAGTAGAGTGAGAGGGGGAGCCCGGTCAGGGAGTTTTGGAGAAATAGTTGAGCTTCATGGTGTCCCAGCTTATTTGAAGCCGCTCCCGCAGCTCCTCGTTTCGGGCCATGACCTCCGGGGTGGGAGCCTCGTTCCCCAGGGCGTTCCAGTAGGTGACCCCGTCATACCAGGAGTAGTCGGCGAAAATGGCGTAGCCGCCGTTGGGGGAGAAAATATCGTTGCCCACATAGTGGGTGCCGTCATTGTCCAGGCCGAAAAGATTGACCAGGGTGGGGAGAACGTCGTAAGAGGAGGTCACCTTGTCCACCTTTTCCGCCGGGGTGTTCTTTTCGTAGATGAGAAAGGGAGTCCGGGTGATCAGATTGGGATCCCAAACCCCTTTCTGCTCCATAATGAGACTATTGTTCATGGTGTAGTAGTCATAGTGGTCGGCATACAGGGCCAGGACCGTGTTGTCCAGCAGGCCGTCGGCCTCCAGCCGGGCATAGAGCCGGCCGAGGAACAGGTCGGTCTCCCAGGCGTGGGCGTAAGCATGGATCAGCATTTCATCCGTCCCCTGGGGAAGCCGCTCGGCGGCCCAGTCAAAATACGCCTCTGAGACTCGGCTGTTTTGGTAGGGTCCGTGGGCCGAATAGGTGATGATGAAGCTGAGAAAAGGTTCCCCGGCGGTCATGGTATCATAAGCCCGCATCAGCTCGGTATCAAAGTCCAGCCGGCTGGCGGGAATGTCCATGTCGGCTCCGCTGTAATAGGCGCCGTAGCCCCAGTTTTTGTGGATCTCCCCCCGGTTGTATACGTCGGCTCCAGAGCGGTGAAAGGAGCTGGCGGTGTAACCCGCCTGACCCATCAGATGGGCCAGGGAATCGGGGTAGGCGTTTCGGTTATACATGGAGGAGGTACTTCCCGTAAAGGGGGAGACCAGGCCGGTGTTGACGATCATCTCGGTGTTGAAGGTGCCGGCGTCCAGGTAGAGGGGGGTATAGTGCTGGGTGAAGTCCAGTCCCTCCTGCTGGAGACGGTAGAGGTTGGGCATGAATTCCTCGGTGATCATCCAGGTGTCGATAGCCTCCAGCTGGATGAGGATCAGGTTTTTGCCCGCATAGCGCCCGGTCCATGCATTGTCGGGGTCTGGGGTCCTGGAGGCATACCAGGAGTCCAGAGCCTTTATGGTATCGTTGCTGCCCGCCCAGCTGAGCTTGTCATAGATCCCGTAGGTAATGCAGAAATCCCGGAAGGTATACTGGTAGAGTCCAGCCAGGGGCAGGCACTCGTTGGGAAGAGTAAAATCCTCGTAAAGGAGGCTGGCCTGATGGGAGTCCACGTGGATCTGGAGCCGGTCGGAGAGATTGGCCCGCTTGTTCAGATGGATGGCCAGAATGCACAGAGGAATGAGGATCAGGGAGACCACCCGGGAACGCCTGCTGCGTTTGCCGGGCTGGACCAGGAGCACCGAAAGGACGGTGACCGCGATGCCGCAGAAAAAGCCGATCCATACCAGCTTTCGGACCTGAAGGTAAGAGGGGTCCAGAAACTTGAAGCCGTCCCCGGCAAAAATCAGGATGGAGAAGGAAAAGAAAGTTCCTTTGGCACGGGCCAGCAGGGCGTGGGTAAGAAAAAGAAGCGAGAAGGCGCTCCCCAGGACGCCCATGGCGATCCGCTGACCCCGCTGGGGCAGGAGCCGCACCAGGGCGGTGAGCAGCAGGGCCCAGGACAGGGTAAAGCTCCAGGGGATGGGAGAGAGGAAGCGGGTGACTGCAGCTCCCTGATAGAGCATGCGGAGCAGGACGTCCAGGCCCACCAGCAGGCAAAAGAAGAGCCCGCTGCTCAGAAACTCTCGGAGACGGCTGTTGGTCCAGACAAGATCTTTGATTTTTAGAAATTTTTCTTTCATGGGGAACGCTCCTCTCGCTTCGCGGGATGCAAGCGACAAAGAAAAAAGAATGGGGAGCGGTAAAAACCGCTCCCCATCATCATACCATAAACGAGTCAAAAGTCAACGAATCGACAGCTTTCTTCAGGAAACCTTAATCTGGGGAAGGAGGGAGATGCAGGACAAAAAAGGGTCCTCCGCGCAAGCCGCGGAGGACCCCAAAACTTGTATTCGGCTCAGAAAGCCACCTTTTCCCGGATATAGTTCTTCAGCTCCGAAATGGGCATACGGACCTGCTCCATGGTGTCCCGGTCCCGGACGGTGACACAGTGGTCGGCCTCCTCGGTATCGCTGCCCACGGTCTGGAAGTCCACCGTGATACAGTAGGGGGTGCCGACCTCGTCCTGACGACGGTAGCGCTTGCCGATGCTTCCGGCGTCGTCGAAGTCCACCATGAACTCGGAGGAGAGCTCCTGCTGGATCTCCCGGGCCTTGTCGGAGAGCTTCTTGGAGAGGGGGAGCACGGCGCACTTGAAGGGAGCCAAGAAGGGGTGGAGGCGCAGGACGGTGCGCACATCGTTCTTCTCGGCGTCCACCACCTCCTCGTCATAGGCGTCACAGAGGAAGGCCAGGGCTACCCGGTCGCAGCCCAGGGAGGGCTCGATGACGTAGGGGATATAGTGCTCGTTCTTCTCCTGGTCGTAGTAGGTCAGGTCCTTGCCGGAGGCCTCCTGGTGACGGCCCAGGTCGTAGTCGGTCCGGTCGGCAATGCCCCACAGCTCGCCCCAGTCGGTGAAGGGGAAGGCGTACTCGATGTCGGTGGTGGCACGGGAGTAGAAGGCCAGCTCGGCGGGCTCGTGATCCCGGAGCCGCAGATGGTCCTTCTGAATGCCCAAGGAGAGCAGCCAGTTCTTGCAGTAGTCCTTCCAGTAGGCGAACCACTCCAGGTCGGTGCCGGGCTGGCAGAAGAACTCGCACTCCATCTGCTCGAATTCCCGGGTGCGGAAGGTGAAGTTGCCCGGGGTGATCTCGTTGCGGAAGGCCTTGCCCACCTGGCACACGCCAAAGGGCAGCTTTCGCCGGGTGGTGCGCTGGATGGCGGGGAAGTTGAGGAAGATGCCCTGGGCGGTCTCGGGGCGGAGGTAGACGGTGGAGCTACTGTCCTCGGTGACGCCGATCTGGGTCTTGAACATGAGGTTGAATTTGCGGATGGGGGTGAAATCGTGCTTCCCGCACACCGGGCAGACGACCTCATTGTGCCCGGCGATAAATGCATCCATCTCGTCAAAGCTCATGGCGTCCACGTTCACATCAGGGTGAACGTCCCCGATGAGCTTGTCGGCCCGGTGCCGGGCCTTGCAAGCCTTACAGTCCAGCAGGGGGTCGGAGAAGCCGGCCACGTGGCCGGTGGTGATCCAGGTCTGGGGGTTCATGATGATGGCGGCGTCCAGGCCCACGTTGTAGGGGGATTCCTGGACAAACTTCTTGAGCCAGGCCTTCTTTACGTTGTTCTTGAACTCCACTCCCAGAGGACCGTAGTCCCAGGAGTTGGCCAGGCCGCCGTAGATCTCGCTGCCGGGGAAGATAAAGCCCCGGCCCTTGCACAGGTTGATGATCTGGTCCATGGTCTTGTCGCGGTGGTTCATAGTGATACGCTCCTTTCAAATGATGGGCCCGAGGCATTCACGCCTCGCCTGCTCACGACGCGCGGCTTCCCTCCGACTCGGGCTGGTCTGCGGGCCGCTTGCGGCCCTGCGCTCGCCCTCGCTTCGGTCCATCCGCGCTGTTCGCGACGGCTCGGACGCTATAGATAAAAAACACCCCAAGCCAAGTGATTTGGCTCAGGGCGAACAAGGCTGTCGTGCTGCGAAGCGGCCAAACCGCTCGCTCCACTTCCCTCCGACTCGGGCTGGTCTTGGGCCGCTTTGCGGCCCTGCGCTCGCCCTCGCTTCGGTCCAGTGTCTCTCGCTGTCCGCTTCTCCGCACTTCCTTTAGTCCGTGGTTCCACCTGAATTCGGGATACTTCCCGCACTCTGTGTCCGTAACGGGGACAATCCGGCGCGCCATTTCCGGCACGCGGCTCACGGGCGCCTTGGGGCTTTCCCAGGGGACCTTGCACCGTCCGATCCCTCTCTTGTGCTGGGGCTTGAGCCTTACTCTTCCCGGTCATTGCCTTATGTGGGGCTATTCTATCACGGTTCTTTCTTTCTGTCAAGGCACGGCTTGGTTGCGGAAAGGCTTTTTTTGTGTTATGATATTTCTGGAAATTTTCTTTTTCCTCTGCGATAAAATACGCTCCTGGCGCATTTCTTTGCTGACAGGAGTTAAGGAGACATGGCCATGTCCAGTTTGCCTGCGAAAATGAAACAGACCGTGAGACCGGGTCAGTGGGAGTTGGACCGGCTTTTGCTGGCGGTTGGGGCCGGAGATCGGGAGGCGTTCGGAGAGGTCTATGAGCGGACCAGAGCCGCGGTCTACGCGACGGTGTTGGGGGTGCTGGGCGATCACCATGAGGCCCAGGACGTGACCCAGGATACTTTTGTCCGGATCTGGGAGGCTTCCCCCGGCTACCGCAGCCAAGGGTCTCCCATGGCCTGGGTCCTTACCATTGCCCGGCGCCTGGCCCTTATGTCCCTCCGCCAGGGAGCCCGGCAGGGGGAATTGACCCCCGGGGAATGGGAGGCCATTCCCGGTGGGGAAGGTCCCTCCGAGGAGGCTTTGATCCTGCGGGAGACCTTGGGAACGCTGGAGGGGGAGGAGCGGCAGATCATTCTGCTCCACGCGCTTTCCGGCCTGAAGCACCGGGAGATCGCCTCCCTGATGACGTTGCCCTTGTCCACCGTCCTGTCCAAATACAGCAGAGGTCTGAAAAAATTAAAAAAACGACTGGAAGGAGAGGAAAAGCAATGACAAATCAGGAACTGGAAGAAGGCCTGGCCCGGGCCGTGGCCCAGGCCGCACCGAGGGACCTGGAGGGGATCCTCTCCCGTTGCCAGGAGCAAAACGGAAAGGTGATCCCTATGACAAAGACAAAAACTGCCCATCCGGCCCGTTGGCGGGCCTTGGTAGCCGCCTGCCTGGCCCTGGCGCTGGTAGGCGGAGGAGCGGGGGTGTTTTATCAGAACGCCAACGCGGTGACCAGCGTAGTCTCCATCGACGTAAATCCCAGCATTGAGCTGCGGGTGAACAAGGACGAGAAGGTGCTCTCCTGCACCCCCCTCAACGAGGAGGCCCACATCGTCCTGAGTGAGATGAATGACGGGAAGGACCTGGAGGGGGCCAAGCTTACCGTGGCGGTGAACGCCATTGTGGGAGCCCTGGTGCGCCACGGGTACCTGGATGGCCTGTCCAACGCGATCCTGGTTTCCGTGGAGGACAAGGACCAGCAGAGGGCCCTTCGCATGGAGGAGGAGCTGCGTTCCTCCATCAGTGAAATTTTGGAGGCCCAGGCTCCCAACGCCACCCTTCTCAGCCAGACCCTGACCCAGGAGGCCGGGGAACGGATCCACCCCATCTCCTCCGGCAAGGCCGCCTTGGTGAACCAGATCATGGAACTCAGCGGCTCCACCGACGACGATACCTTTGACAAGCTCTCTGCGCTTACAGTGGAAGAGCTCAGCGACCTGCTCACCACCCGGGAGACCCGGGTGCCCATCGGCTGCGCGGCGGCCGCTTTGAGGGCGGAGGAGTATGCCGGAACTCTGTCCCTCGATTCCGCTACCACGGAGGTGGATCCTGAACTGGATAAAAAGCCTGCCTACTATGAGGTGGAGCTTCACACGGCCTTTGGAGAGTTTGAGTACAAGGTGGACGCCTTCACCGGGGAAATCCTTTCCGGGCCGGCCAATGTGGTGACTATGACCCAGCAGACCTTTACGCCTGCCCCCGAAACGTCGGCAACTCCAATCACGACCGCACCTCCCGCTGTGGCTTCTCCTTTGGCCCTCATCGGGGAGGACACCGCCTGGAAGACGGCCTGCGGAAACGCTGGCTGTGGGGTGGGGGATGTCCAATTCGCCGCCTGCAAGCTGGACTATGAGGCTGGAAGGCCGGAGTGCTATGAGCTGGAGTTCTGTTGGAACGGCAATCAGTATGAGTATGAGATCGACTGCTACACCGGGGCCATCCTGAAGCACGAATACGAGTACTGCGACGAGACTGCCCACGGCCATCACGGCGGCACAGGGACCACTACGCCTTCGGTAAATGTCACCTCCCAGGTCCTCAGCGGGGAGGATGCCGCCTGGAAGGCGGCCTGCGCCCACGTTGGCTGCAAGGTGGGAGACGTTCAATTTGCCGCCTGTAAGCTGGACTATGAGGACGGAAGGCCGGAGTGCTACGAGCTGGAGTTCTGCTGGAACGGGAACCAATACGAGTATGAGGTGGACTGCTACACCGGGACCATCCTAAAGCATGAGTATGAACGCTGTGACGAGGTCCATCACGGACACCATGCCCTCTCCGGGGGCACCTCCAATTCCTCGGAGCTCATCGGGGAGGATGCCGCCTGGTCTGCCGTCTGTAACTATGTGGGTTGCGCCTGGGGGGATCTGAGCTACTCTGCCTGTGAGCTGGACTATGAGGATGGAGTGCCCCACTGCTATGAGTTGGAGTTCTGCTGGAACGGGAACCAGTACGAGTATGAGATCGACTGCTATTCCGGCGAGGTGCTCAGCCAGGAGTGGGAGACTTGTCACAACGGGCTCCACGGCTGCGGAGGCGGCCGTCATCGGGGCCGGGGACACCATTGGAACGGATAACAGGTCACGGGGACAAGCAAAAAGCAAGCCTGTGGGGCGGGATGGGAGAGAACTCTCATCCCGCCCCGTTTTTTGCGTGAAGGGGCCCATTGGAGGGAAGAAAAAGAGCCAAGAAAAGGGGATTGTTTCTTTTTCCGCTTTTTGATATAATAGATACAAAATTGTATGGATTCAGAGAGTGGGAGAGGTATGAGATACAGACAATGGAATGACCTGCCCGCGGGGGAAGGGGAGCGTGCCCTTCTTTCCGCCGGGGTCCCTGAGCTGTGCGCCAAGGTATTGTGCGCCCGGGGGATCACCGACCCGGAGGAGGCCCGCCGGTTTCTCTACGAGGAACTGCCCTTGCATGACCCCCTTTTGATGAAGGATATGGACAAGGCCGTGGCCCGGCTGGCTTTGGCACTGAAAGAGGGGGAGACCATCGCGGTCTACGGGGACTATGATGTGGACGGCATCACCGCCGCCTGCCTGCTCACCATCTTTCTCCGCCGGGAGGGAGGGACGGTCATTCCCTATATTCCCAACCGTCTGGAGGAGGGCTACGGCCTGAACCGTGGGGCGGTGGAGCATTTGAAGGAGCAGGGGGCCGCCGTTATCGTTACGGTGGACTGCGGTATCACCGCCGTGGAGGAGGCTGACTACGCCGCCGCTTTGGGGCTGGACGTGGTCATTACCGACCACCACGAATGTAAGGACATCCTGCCCAAGGCCCTGGCGGTGGTAGACCCCCACCGGGAGGATTGTCCCTATCCCTTCAAGCACCTGGCCGGGGTGGGGGTGGCGCTGAAGCTCTGTCTGGCCATGGCCGGACCCGGGCGGACCCAGGAGCTCCTGAATACCTATGCCGACCTGGCTGCCTTGGGTACTGTGGCCGATGTGATGCTTTTGACCGACGAGAACCGCACCATTGTCCGCCGGGGGCTTTCCACCCTGCGCAATACGCAATGGCCAGGGCTGAAGGCCCTTCTTCGGGAGGCGGGGACCGATGGAAGAGCCGTATCCTCCACCACATTGGGGTATACGCTGGCACCCCGGATCAACGCTGCCGGGCGGATGGGCTGCTCCCAGGTGGCGCTGGAGTTGCTGCTCACAAACGACCCTCAGAGAGCCGAGGAGCTTGCCCAGGAGCTGTGCCGGCTCAACCGCCGTCGGCAGGAGCTGGAGGGGGAGATCTTTGCCCAGTGTGACCTGCTGGTAGACGCCCTGCCTTCTGACCGGCGGGACGCTCTGGTCCTGGCGGGGGATACCTGGCACCAGGGGGTGGTGGGAATCGTGGCCTCCCGCCTCAGCGAGAAATACGCCGTTCCCGTCTTTATGATCTGTATCCAGGGCGGCAAGGGAAAGGGGTCCTGCCGCTCCTATGGGGGGATCAACCTGTTTGCCCTGCTGGAGGGCTGCGCCGATCTGCTGGAATCCTATGGCGGACACGAGCTGGCCGCCGGCTTTACCATTTTGGAGGAAAATCTGGAGCTCTTTCGGGATCGGATCAATGCTCTGGCTGCCCAGCTTCGGCGGGAGACTCCGCCGGATGTTTCCCTGACGGTGGACTGTGTTTTGCCCGACGCCCGCTGCCTTACCCGGGAGGCGGTGGACAGCCTTTCCCTGCTGGAGCCCTATGGAACGGGAAATCCAAAGCCCGTGTTCCGGTTGAGCCGGTGCGCTCTGGCCGGACTTACCCAGGTGGGAGGGGGAAAGCACCTGAAGCTCCGGCTGAACATTGCCGGGCACCCCATGGATGCCATCTTCTTTTCCACCAGCACCAAGGAACTGGAGCTGGACGGGGTGGAGCGGGTGGACGTATGCTTCTTCCCCGTGGTCAACGAGTACCGGGGCTGGCGGTCCATCCAGCTGCAGCTCTGTGACCTGCGGCCAGCCCAGACCCGGGCCCAGGCCGAGGAGGAGCTTTTCCGCCGCTTGATGGCGGGGGAGGAGTTGACGGCGGTGGAGGCAGGAGCTCTGCTGCCCACCCGGCAGGAGTTTGCCAACCTGTGGCGGTATCTCTACGCCCACGGGCGGACCGAGGATATTGAGGACACCGCCCAGCGGCTGGCCCGGAATGTGGCCCGGACCTGCGGACTTCGGGAGACCTTTATGCGCACGCAGGTATGCCTGGCTGTTTTTCACGAGCGGGGGCTGGTCCGGGTGGAAAAGACCGCCGACCACCTGCGGATCCAGGTGCTGGAGCAGGAGGGAAAGGTAAACCTGGAGGAGGCCGAGCTGATGGTTCGCTTACGCCGTATGGCGGACGACATAAGATAGGGAGAGAGGAGGGAGCCAACCATGGAAGAAATGATCTTGGAGCAGTACAAGGCGCTGGAGAAAAAGGTTTTGGGGTATACGCCCAATCTGGATGTGGACCGGCTCCACCAGGCCTTCACCTTCGCCTACGAGTCTCACGAGGGACAGAAACGAAAAAGCGGAGAGCCCTATATCATCCACCCCATTGCCGTGGCCGAGATCGTAGCCGAACTGGAGCTGGATCCCGATTCCATCATCGCCGCCATTCTGCACGACGTGATCGAGGACACCGCCGCGACCTACGAGGATATCGCCCACCGCTTTGGGGAGCCGGTGGCCATTCTGGTGGAAGGGGTCACTAAGCTGACCCGGATGCAGTACGTTACCAAGGAAGAGGAGCAGATGGAGAACCTTCGAAAGATGCTCATGGCCATGAGCCGTGACATCCGGGTGATCCTTATCAAGATCTGCGACCGGCTCCACAACATGCGCACCATGGAATACCAGTCTCCCCAAAAGCAGCGGGAGAAATCCCGGGAAACCATGGAGATCTATGCCCCCATTGCCCACCGTCTTGGTATGCAGAGGATCAAGTGGGAGCTGGAGGACACCTCCCTACGGTACCTGGACCCCATTGGCTACCAGGAGATCAACCAGGAGCTGAACAAACGCTCGGCCACCCACGAGGCCTTTATGGAGACCGTCCAGGAGAAGATCACTGGACGGATGGCCGAGGAGAAGGTGGAGTGCAAGGTCTATGGCCGGGTAAAGCACGCCTATTCCATTTACCGAAAGATGTATGCCCAGAATAAGACTTTGGACGAGATCTTTGACCTCTACGCCTTCCGGGTCATCGTGTCCGATGTGCCCACCTGCTATTATGTGCTGGGCTGTATCCATGACATGTTCAACCCGGTGCTGGGCCGGTTCAAGGATTATATCTCTACCCCCAAGCCCAACGGCTACCAATCCCTTCACACCACGGTCATCGGCCGGGAGGGCATCCCCTTTGAGGTGCAGATCCGCACGGAGGAGATGCACAACACCGCGGAGTACGGCATTGCCGCCCACTGGAAATATAAGCAGGGGCTTGGCAGCGGCAAGCTGGGCACGGAGGAGACCTTTGAGTGGGTCCGTAAGCTGCTGGAATCCCAGCAGGATACCGACCCGGACGAATTTATCTCCACCCTGAAGGTGGACCTTTTCGCCGACGAGATCTTTGTGTTCACCCCCCAGGGGGATGTGAAAAGCCTTCCCGCCGGAGCCACCCCGGTGGACTTCGCCTATTCCATCCACTCCGCTGTAGGCAACCGCATGACGGGGGCCAAGGTGAACGGCCGTATCGTCCCCTTTGAGACCCAGCTTCAGAACGGGGATATCGTGGAGATCATCACATCCAAGACCGCCCATGGTCCCAGCCGGGATTGGCTCAAGCTGTGCAAATCCAACGAAGCCAGGAACAAGATCCGCCAATGGTTCAAGAAGGAACGGCGGGAGGAGAACATCGCCACCGGCCGCTCCTCCTTTGAATCCGAACTGAAGCACCAGGGCCTTACTCTGGCCGCCGTCACCGAGGAATCGGCGCTCCCCGGTCTGCTGAAAAAAGTACGCTACGGTTCTCTGGATGAGCTCTATAACGCCATCGGTTACGGGGGTGTCTCCGCCGTGAAGGTGGTGGCCCGCATCCGGGACGAGCTGATCCGCCTGGAAAAAGCCAATGCCGACAAGCTCTCCGCCGAACGGATGGCCTCCTCCGGGGAAGTTATCATGCCCTCCTCCTCGGCCAACACGGTGTCCGCCAATAAGCTCCCCGCCCGGCGGCACTCCCAGTCGGGCATCATCGTGGAGGGACTGGACAACTGCCTGGTGAAATTCGCCAAATGCTGTACCCCTGTGCCCGGGGACCCGGTGGTGGGCTTTATCACCCGTGGCTACGGAGTCTCGGTACACCGCTCCGACTGCCCCAATGCCCAGGTGCAGCGTCTCAGCCCGGAGGAGGCCGGCCGGTGGGTCCACGTGGACTGGGTGGAGGGAGACCTGCCCGGCTATACCACCGCTCTGGAGCTCTCCGCCAAGGACCGGGACGGGCTTACCCTGGACGTGGCTATGGTCCTCTCGGCCGCCAAGGTGAAGGTCACCGGCCTCTCGGCCAGGAGTATGCCGGACGGCTACGCTGTGGTCTCTCTCACCGCTGAGGTGAAGGACCGGGGCGAGCTGATGAACATCGTCAACAAGCTCAGCCAGATCCCCAGCGTTTACCAGGTAAAGCGCTCCTCTGGCTGAGACAGAGCTTCTGCTTAAGCCCGGCATTGCCAGGGAGAAAATGAAAAGACCGCCCTTCCCAGGCCACGCCGGGGGAGGGCGGTCTTTTCAAACCCGCGCTACCGCAGTACCCATTTCAGCATAAGTAATAGCCCGAAGCCCGGGGCGCCCAATATCCCCAGGACCAGGGCGTTAAAAAGGTTGACCCCCAGGCCGGCCCCCAGCAGATTCCCCACCGGGGCAAAGACTGCCAGGGCGCATAGCCCGGCCCCTGTCCGCCCGGCCAGGCGGAAAAGGCCACGAAGGGGCCGGCGGAGCAGGGACAGGAGGAAGAGAAGTCCGACGCTTCCCACCAGGACGGGCAGGAAGCTGTTCCACCCCGCCCCCATCATGCCACCGGGAGGACGCTCTCGGGCAGAGGCCCGGAGGGGGTGGATTCTTCGGGGGGGAGAGGGGCCGCCCGGCGTCCGGGAAGCGGGGCGGAAGGATCCAAAGCCTTCCGCTGCCGCAGCAGGTAGGAGTACCGGGCCCGGAGAGCCTGAATCTCAAAGATATAGGCTTCCACCAGCTCGCTGTCGGCGGTGGAATTGAAGCCCAGGTAGGCCTGGGAGATCATGGCTTTGGTCTCCTTCAGGCTCCGCTCCAGCTGGGCCCGCTCCGCCTGGAGCCGCTTTCGTTCTTTTCTTCGCTCTGTTCCACGTCCCATACCGGGCACCTTCCTTTCAGTTCAGTCTATGGAAAGTGTGGACAGATATAACCGGGATTATACTGTTTTGGAAAAATCCGCCTTGTGAAAAAGGGAAAGACGTGTTACAATAAAAAAGAATTTAGCCTGTTGAAGGCTTTGGCGGAAGAGCGGGGCTCTTTCCCTGGTCACGGATGAAACTATGAGGAGGTTTTGTAAAATGGAAAATGTGAAGAAGATCCCCCAGCGGGAGGAGGTCCCTCAGGAGTATACCTGGAATACCGCCGACCTGTTCCCCTCTGACGAGGCGTGGGAGCAAGAACTGGAAGCCGTTCGGGCCGAGGGCCGGAAGATCTCCGCCTACGCCGGACGACTGGGAGAGAGTGGAGAGACCCTTCTGGCCTTTCTGAAGGCCAATGACGCCCTGGGGGAGCGGCTCAACCCCCTGTCCAACTACGCCATGCGGAAAAGCGACCAGGACACCCGCAATCCCAAATACCAGGCCATGGCGGGCAAGTACTATGCCCTCTGGGCCGAGCTCAGCCGCCTCTCCGCTTTTGTGACCCCCGAGCTTATGGCCATTCCTGACGAGACCCTGGAGGGCTTCTACACCGCCGCCCCCGGTCTGGAGCTCTACCGCCGGTATTTTGAGGTGATGCGTGCCCGGCGGGAGCACATCCTCTCGGACGCCGAGGAAAAGCTGCTGGCCGCCGCGGGAGAGGCCACCCAGGTGGCCAGCGACGCCTTCAGTAAGCTGACCAACGCCGACCTGACCTTCCCGGAGGTGGAGGACGGCGAGGGGAAGAAGGTGCCTCTCTCCAACGGCTCTTACGGTCTGAGCATGGACAGCGAGGACCGGGTCCTGCGGAAAAACGCCTACGAAGCCATGTACGAGACCTACGGTTCCATCCGCAACACCGCCGCCGCTCTGCTCTCCGGCGAGATGAAGCGCCGCCGTTTTGTCTCCACCGCCCGGAAATACCCCAGCGCCCTCAACGCCGCCGTCAGCGGCAACCGGGTGCCCGAGGAGGTCTACCACACTCTCATCCAGACCGTGAACGCCAACCTGGATAAACTCCATCGGTATGTGGCCCTTCGGAAGAAGCTGTTGGGCTTGGAGGAGCTCCATATGTACGACATCTATACCCCCATGGTCCCCGGCGCCGAGAAGGTCATTTCCTTCCAGGAGGCCAAGGACACGGTGTATGAGGCCCTGGCTCCCATGGGGGAGGATTACCGGGCCATTATCAAGGAGGGTTTTGAGAACCGCTGGATCGACGTCTATGAGAACGTGGGCAAGCGCTCGGGGGCCTACTCTGCCGGGGCGCTGTGCCACCCCTATGTGCTTTTGAACCATAACGACAACCTGGACAGCATGTTTACCCTGGCCCACGAGATGGGCCACGCGGTTCATTCCTATCTCTCCAACAAGCGCCAGCCCCCGGTCTATCGGAATTACCCCATCTTTGTGGCTGAGGTGGCCTCCACCTGCAACGAGGCGCTGCTCATGGAGTACCTGCTGGGGAGGACCACCGACAAAAAGGAACGGGCGGTGCTCATCAACCACTTCCTGGACAAGTTCAAGGGCACCCTCTACCGCCAGACCATGTTCGCGGAGTTCGAGCTGCGTATGGGCGAGCTGGACGCCGCCGGGGAGACCCTCACCGCCGACCGGCTGAGCAAGGAGTATAAGGCCCTCAATGAAAAGTACTATGGCCCCGATATGGTCACCGATGACTACATTGCCCTGGAGTGGGCCCGTATTCCCCATTTCTACATGAACTACTATGTGTATCAGTACGCCACCGGCTACTCGGCGGCCATCGCCCTCTCCCGGAAGATTTTGAAGGAGGGTCCCGCCGCCGTGAAGGACTATGTGACCTTCCTCTCGGGAGGGCGGTCCAAGGACCCCATCGACCTTCTCAAGGGGGCCGGAGTGGATATGTCCACCGCCGCGCCCATCCAGTCCGCCCTGGACCTCTTCGGGGAGCTGCTGGACGAGATGGAGGAGCTGCTGGCGTAATGACCGCGGGTCGGGAGGGCCTGCGGGCCCTGTCCTTCCGCGGAGAGAGAAAAGCTAAGGGGCAATTCAGCCCCCGTGAGAAAGGAACTCGAAAAGTTACGCAATGAAATTAACCAAAAAGAGTCAAATTTTTGTTCTGATCGTTTTTGCTGCGGAGGCGCTGGAGGGACCCCTCAACAATCTGGCGGCCCTGTTCTCCGTTCAGATCCTGGAGCAGGCCCAGGTGGGGAGCGGTCAGGGAATGATACGAGCCGCTGGCTTGACCCTGGCCCTCTACCTCGGGGTTTCCCTCCAGAGCATGCTGACGTCGTGGCTGCGCAACCGGCTGTTTGCCGCCGAGACGGTCTCCCTCCGGGACGCCATGCTCCACAGCATTCTCCACCGCCCGGCCCGTTTGGTCCGGCGGGAGAGCGACGCCTACTACCTGAACCTCTTTAACACCGACGTGGAGACCTATCGGACCGATTACATGGCCAACCGGCTTTATCTGTTCAACGAGCTTATGTGGATCCTCTCGGCCGCCGGCTCCCTCTTTTTCCTGAACCCCTGGCTGTGCGTGGCCGCTGTGGTTTCTTCCGTCATCCCCTTTGCCTTCCAAAAGGTATTTACCCGGTGGGTGGCCAAGGCCAAAAACCAGTATTCCAAGGCCAGTGAGGTCTACAACGGGGTGCTGAAGGAGACCTTGGAGGGCTACGAGGCCATTCACGCCGACAATCACCCGGCAGCCGCCCAGGAACGGTTCCATGCCGCCAATCTGGGCCGGGAGAAGGCCAGGACCCATGCCAATATGGTTTCCAGCGTTGACATGGCATATTTTCGGTTCATCACGAACATGTCCACCATTGTGTGCCTCATCCTGGGTGGGTACCTGGTCCTCCAGGGCAGGCTCAGCGCTCCCATGATGATTGCCGCCCAATTCTTCTTTACCAACCTCGCCGGCGCCGTTGGGGTGCTGCAAGACTATATCGTCCAAATCAAGGCAACCAAAGACATCCGGGCTAAGCTGGCCCGGGAGGTAAACGAGCCCGCCGACACGGGCACCGCGGTCTGTGACCCCACCGCTCCCGCTACCGTGGCCTATGAGGGGCTGTCCTTCTCCTTTGGGGACCGGCAGCTGTACGAGGACCTCTCCTGCGCCTTCGCCCCCGGGGGGT
>CAJUEU010000019.1 GCA_910585735.1 uncultured Oscillospiraceae bacterium
TGTCCGAAGTGGACACCTGCTTCGAGAAGCTGCTTCATAGATACGACTGCCATAGAACTGATTTCCTCCTTTATTGTTTGTGCCTCCACCTGGTCATCTGGCCCAGTCTATCCTGTTTTCAGGACACAAGACTGCCATCCCATAGGTGTGCGTATTTGCCGCAGGCTATGGTAGTTTACCACAGTCTTTTATAGATTGCAAGGATTTTTTACCAAAGGTCAAAAAAATCCCGGTCTATTGCTGCTCCTGCGCGGCTAAGGCCTCCTCAAAATATCGGTTCTGCCGTTCAATAAGCTCCTGAGCGGCGTTATAGCCCATCTTCTTGTGGCGGTTGTTCATGGCGGCCACCTCTACAATAACAGCCAGATTTCGTCCTGGCCGCACCGGGACTGTCACGCAGGGCAGCTCCACTTCCAGAAGCTGAGTGGTCTGCTCCTCGGCCCCCAGCCGGTCGTAGACCGCCCCTTCCTTCCATATCTCCAGATTCAGCACCAGGTCGATATGGGAGAAATCCTTGATGGCTGACATTCCAAAGAGCCGGCGCACATCCACCACGCCGATGCCCCGCAGCTCCATATAGTAACGGATCAGTTCGGGAGCAGTGCCTACCAGCTGGTTGTCCCCGGTGCGGGTGATCTCCACCGCGTCGTCGGCGATCAACCGATGCCCCCGTTTGATAAGCTCAATGGCTGTCTCGCTCTTGCCAACCCCCGATTCTCCGGTGATAAACACTCCCTCACCGTAGATTTCCATCAACACCCCGTGGCGGGTAATTCGGGGAGCCAGATAATTTCGCAGGCCGGTGAACAGAGCCCCCTGGATGACTGTTGTCTTTTCCTGCCCTCGGAGGATCGTGCGGTCATACTTCTCTGCCATCTCCATACACTCGGGGAAGGGCTCCATCCCCCGGCTGATGATGAGAGCGGGAATATCCCGGGAAAAGAGCCGTTCAAAGGCCTTCTGCCGCTCCTCACGGCTCATTCCCTCCAGATAGGTACATTCCACCTTGCCGATGATCTGGATACGCTCGGCGTCAAAGTAATCAAAATACCCGGAGAGCTGAAGTCCCGGACGGCTCACATCCTCGGTGGTGATCTCGCATGTATCGTAGTGGGCTCCCTTTCGGAGTACCTCCAAACGATACTCCTCCACCAGTTGGTTCAGCTTTACGCCACGGTGACTTTCCATATCCATTCCTCCCTATGGTCAGATATTTGCTTCTAGTATACCATTCTCCCCTCCGTTCCGCAACCGTTTTGTGCCCCATCCTTTCTTTTGGCAAAAAAGCGCGGAGGGCGGTCTTTTCCGTCCTCCGCGGCCCTGTCAGGGCTTTTCCATATTGAATTTGTTGTAAGCTTCGCTGATCTTACTTTGGGGCGCCTGCTCCACGGTATACCAGCCCTTGGACTGGGCCGCCCGGAAGAGCTCACTCTGGGTCTGGTGGCTCTTATTCAGGATGCCCAGGTATTCACCCCGGAGCTGGGGATCCACGCACTCGGAGGCAAAGGTGTTGTAGTTGGCGGTCATCTTCTTCTCGCTGAGGATCAGATCCGTGATCCGTTCCTGGTCGTTCATGGTCTCTTTCCTCCTTAATCCTTCAGATGGTTGAGCAGGTAGTTGAAATTCTGGCGGTGCTGGTCGGCGTACTGCTGGAAGCTGGTCTTGAGCTGAGGGTCCTCGGTCTCCTGAACGGCGGCCTGGTACTTGGCGCACAGGACCTTCTCAAAGTCCAGCTGGTCGCTGAGCCCGGAGAGCTCTTTGGCGCTGAGATTGGGCATGGGACATACCTCCTTTTCAAAGTCTGCCCCTATTCTCTCCCGCCCCGGAAAATTTATGCAAAAGCTCCGGCTTTCCCTGTCGGGAAAATCGGAACAGCATATACCACTTCCCCCCCAACCGCTCCGGCCAGGCTAGGCAAAAAAGCGGTGGAAGCGGAAAGGGTTTTCCCTTGCTCCATGCTACAGCTAACACGAAGCCTTCCTCATCCCGCTTCAAAAAGGCAGGGCCCAGCTTTCCCGCCTCCCTCCGCAGAAGAGGGTCTGTCATCAGCTTCCCAGGTTCCCGGCAAAGATTCCATCCTTCAGGGGGACTTTCAGGCACAAAGGAATAAGCTTCCAGGATCTCGGCCCCGGTTGGGGGCCAAGCTCCCTGCCGTTTTAACTGGGCCACCTCTATGGACCGTCGGAGCCAAAGAGCGCCTCCCTCAGGGATCAGGGTCCCCAGCAGAGCACGGCCCTCCTCCCCCAGCAGGTAAGCCTTGAACAGCGCGGCCTCCCCTGTTCGGCTGATGGCCTGACAGATGGCGCACTTTCCCTCCTGTCGGACGGTCACCGCACCATTCGGTCCCTCAAAGCTCCACTCCACAGCAGACACCCCCTGGGGCAATGTATGTCCCAGGGGGCAAGATTATCCTTCTTCCGTTTCCTTGATACCTTATGACGCCGCGCCCAGATACACATTCCCCAGGTCGCTGTTGGCCTGCACATAGCTCTCCATGTCTTTGGGATGACGGCTGGCCTTTTCCTTATTCACAAAGTCGTTGTCCACCATGACCTCTCCCAGGCTGGTGGAGAGCTCGTAGCCCACGTTCTCCAGGTCGGGCAGTATCACCGTTACATCGCCCAAATCACTGTTTGCACTCAGTTCCTTGATCCGGCTGTTTTCCCAGGTCACATTCCCCAGATTGGTTTTCAGCGTGGCTTTTGGAAGGGTCTGCTCAAACTTGCCCACATAGATATCCCCCAAATCGCTATGGAGGTCAATGTCCTTCAGCCCCTTTCCGACAGGAACTATGATGGTCACAGTGGCATTGGCGTTGACGGTTCCCCAATGCGCCTTTTGCTCTCCTTCGCTTCCAATGACCAGGGTGGAACCGTCAAAGCTGTAACTCAGCTTATAGTAGTCTTCTATGTTGCTTTGGAATTCCACAAAGTAGCTGTCTCCGTGCTGTAGCACCGTAATGTCGCCCAAATCGATGTTGGCCTGGATGCGGTCAAAGGGCTCTACTTCTATATTCTGGATGACCGCGCCATCGTCCTCCTGAATCGCGGTCCCTACCTCATACCCTGTGCCGGAGAATATCCAAGCTTGATCGATCAAATCGGTGGTCTGCTCCACCTCGGCATAGGCACCCCCTGAAGGGCCGATCCGAATACCGGCAGGTCCCACATAAATACCGTTTCGGCCGCCCACGGAAATGCCATAGGGACCCACATAGACCCCGTTGCTTCCGCCGATAAACAGTCCCTCACTGTTCAGCCGGACCCCGTTGGTACCGCCGATACTGATATTCCGACCGTTTGACAAACTTCCGCCCATACCCCAGCCGGCCGCCATCAGGGCACAGCCCAGGGCCAGGGTAAGGCATGAGATAGCAATGGATCTTTTAGTTGACGGCTTCATGGTAAGTAAGCCCCCCTTCTACCAACACATTCCAAAGATTGGTCATGGCCTTTTTTACCAGCCAGAACATTCCGCCTGCCGCCTGGACCAGCAGAGAGCCCACCGAGATCATCACAAGCCCACCGCCCAGGGCCAGCAGTTTGCCGCCCAGACCGGCACCCAGCACCCCAAGTGCGATCATCAGTCCGCCGCAGGCAAAAAGCACGATCCCGGCCGCGCCGAAGCCTATGGCCATGCCGCCCACGGTGGGCACGATCATGCATCCCATGAAAACCACCAGCATGATCCCCACCCACCGGGGAAGAAATCCATTCCCGGCAGGAGCGGAATATCCTCTGGTGCGGGGCTCGTCTGGCTCCCGAACCCCATCGGCCTCCTCCTTGGCCCGCTGCTCCATGATCTTGGCGGTGAGCTCCTCAGGACTTCCCAGGGTAGCCATGACCTGAGCCTCCTTTTCGGGCCCTGCTTCCTCAAAATACTCGGTATAAAACCTTACAATATCTTCCGCGTCCTCCGCGGGCAAGCGGTTCACCAGCAAAGCCCGCAAAAACCGCAGATAGGTCTCTTTATCCATCCTGCATTCCTCCCCACAAGATATGATCAATTTTTCCCCGGTAGCTCTCCCACTCACTCCGGAATTCGGTCAGCTGCTGTTTTCCCGACGGTGTAATTGCGTAATACCGCCGGTTCCTGCCCTGAAACTGCTCGTCATATACGGTGAGATGTCCATCTCTTTGGAGCCGCCTCAATACCGGGTACAGTGTAGATTCCGATAGGTCTATCTCCCGCCGGAGCTGTTGGGTCAAGTTATAACCATAGGCGTCCCCCTGCTCCAGGACCGCCAGAACACACCCGTCCAGCAAAGGCGCCGTCACTTGAAAGGCCACACGGTCTCCCTCCCTTCTGCTCATTTTCTAATATTATATTCCGTATAATATCGTATGTCAAGAATGTATTTTACCTTTCTTCGTATGGCGAATGAAATTTAATAAAATTTTTCAATTTCTGTGGGATTTTACAGGTTGAAAATTTCATTGGATTGATGTAAAATATCTCATATTTTTCGCAATTTCTGAGGTGAGAATATTGGACCTTCGTGTTGGCATCGACATTGGCTCCACCACAGTGAAGGTAGTGGTGCTGGATGAGCAAAACAAGCTTTTGTTCCGTTCCTACGAGCGGCATTTTTCCAAAACCCGGGAGCGCGCCGCCCAGACCCTGCGTTCCATCACGGATATCCTCTCCGGCAAGAACGTACATATGGTCATTACCGGCTCGGCCGGGCTGGGGGTCTCCAAGGTCTGTGGCATCGACTTTGTCCAGGAGGTCTACGCCACCGCCGCCGCGGTGAACCAGTATGTGCCCGGTACCGACGCCGTCATCGAGTTGGGCGGCGAGGACGCCAAGATCATCTTCTTCGGTGGGGCTTTGGAGGAGCGGATGAACGGCTCCTGTGCCGGAGGTACCGGGGCCTTCATCGACCAGATGGCCTCCCTGCTGAACGTATCCATTGACCAACTGGACGAGCTCTCCCTCAAGCATGAAAAAATCTATCCCATTGCCTCCCGGTGCGGAGTTTTCGCAAAAAGCGACATCCAACCCATCCTGAACCAAGGCGGCCGGAAGGAGGATGTGGCTGCCTCGATCTTCCAGGCGGTAGTGGATCAAACCGTGGCCGGACTCACCCAGGGTCGGGCGCTCAAGGGCAAAATCGTCTTTTTGGGCGGACCTCTCCACTTCCTTACGGGCCTGCGGGAGAGGTTTGTGGACACCCTTCATTTAGACAACGATCACGCCGTCTTTCCCGAAGACGGCGACTGCTTCGCCGCCATGGGGGCGGCCCTCTGCGCCACCGACTATCCCTCCCGTCCTTTTGAGGAATGCCTGAAGCTGTTGGAGGAAAGCGTGGACGCCACTACAGCGCTGGACGTAATGCCTCCGCTTTTCATCAACGAGACGAACTATGCTGCCTTCCTCTCCCGACATAACGCCAACCATCCCCCGGTGGCCGACCTTGCCACATACGCCGGGGATGCCTGGCTGGGCATCGATGCAGGCTCCACCACCACAAAAATGGTGCTCATCGGTCCCGAGGGCGGTATCCTTTTTCACTACTACCATTCCAACCAGGGCAACCCGGTGGCCATCGTCTTGGAGCAGCTCAAAGAGATCTACCGTCAATGCGGAAACCGGGTGACCATCAAGGGCGCCGCCGTCACCGGCTATGGCGAGGAGCTTATCAAAAATGCCTTTCAGTGCGACCTGGGCCTGGTGGAGACCATGGCCCATTACAAAGCCGCCGCCCATTTCAATCCCCAGGTAGACTTCATCATCGACATCGGCGGCCAGGACATGAAATGCTTCAAGATCCGCAACGGCGCCGTGGACTCCATCATGCTCAATGAGGCCTGCTCCTCGGGCTGCGGCTCCTTCATTGAGACCTTTGCCAAGGCCTTGGGCTATGACATCGCCTCCTTCTCCAAGCTGGGACTCTTCTCCCCCCACCCGGTGAACCTGGGCTCACGCTGCACCGTCTTTATGAATTCCAGCGTAAAGCAGGCCCAGAAGGACGGCGCCGGTGTGGAAGACATTTCGGCAGGACTCTCTATCTCCATTGTGAAGAACGCTGTCTACAAAGTCATCCGGGCCGCCAACGCCGATGACCTGGGCAAACATATCGTAGTCCAGGGAGGTACCTTCCTCAACGACGCGGTACTCCGGGCCTTTGAACAAGAACTGGGCCGGGAGGTCGTCCGGCCTACCATCGCCGGACTGATGGGGGCCTTTGGCGCCGCCCTGTCTGCCCGTGACCTCCATCTGGAGCAGTCTGACCTGTTAAGCATTGAGGCATTACAGTCCTTTTCCCATAACGCCAAGCCTGCCACCTGTGGCTTATGTACCAACCACTGCTCCCTGACGGTAAACACCTTTGACGGTGGGCGGAAATTTATCTCGGGCAACCGCTGCTCCCGCCCTCTGGGAAAAGAGAAGCAGACCCTTCCCGACCTGATGAAATACAAGTACAACTCCCTCCGCTCCTATCATGGCAAGGGACAGGGTACCGGGGTCCGGGGCCGGATCGGGATTCCATTCGGCCTCAATATGTATGAGAATCTTCCCTTCTGGTTCAACTTCTTTACTACCCTGAACTTCGAGGTAGTTCTCTCCCCCGAATCCTCCCGAAAGCTCTACATCAAAGGCCAGCATACCATCCCCTCTGATACGGTGTGCTACCCTGCCAAATTGCTCCATGGCCATGTGGAGGCTTTGGTGGAGATGGGAGTAGACGCCATCTGGTATCCCTGTATGTCCTACAATTATGACGAGGGGATCGGTGACAATCACTACAACTGCCCGGTGGTGGCATACTACCCCGAGCTTCTGGCAGCCAACATCCCCCAGTTAAAGGAGACCCGGTTCTTGAACCCCTATGTGGGCCTCTGGAGGCACAGGGACTGTGAAAAGCACCTGGCCGAAATTATGGGGAAGGAGTTCGCCATTCCCCATAGAGAGACTGTGGCGGCTGTCCAGTCGGCCTACCAGGAATACACCTCCTTCCTTCACGACCTTCGCTCCATGGGAGAGCTGTACGTGGAGGAGGCCCGGCAAAAAGGGCTCCCCATTCTGGTAGTGGCCGGACGGCCCTACCACGCCGATCCCGAGATCAACCACGGTATCAACGACCTCATTACCGGCCAGGGTTTCGCCCTCATTACCGAGGATGCCGTAAGCTGGAAAATGGGCTATGAGAGCCGGAATGTATTGAACCAGTGGACGTTCCAATCCCGAATGTACAATGCCGCCCGGTATGTGTGCGCCCAGCCTGACATACAGCTCATCCAGCTGGTCTCCTTCGGCTGCGGCACCGACGCCATCACCGCCGACGAGGTCCGCTCCATTCTTGAGGCGCACGGTAAGCTCTATACCCAGTTGAAGATTGACGACATCAACAACCTGGGAGCGGTAAAGATCCGTATCCGCTCCCTCATGGCGGCCATGGAGGCCCGGAGCAGGGGCAAAGACCATGGAGATTCGTGAAGTCACCCACAACAAAAAGCGGTATCTTTCTCTTCTGCTGCTGGCCGACGAACAGGAGAGCATGATCGACCGCTACTTGGACCGGGGGGCAATGTACCTTTTGGAGGATGACGGTGTAAAAGCCCTATGCGTAGTCACCGACGAGGGAAACGGCCTTCTGGAGCTGAAAAACCTGGCGGTGGAGCCCTCTTTCCAGCGGCAGGGTTATGGCAAGCTCTTGGTGGATTTTATCTGCCGGACCTATGCCGAAGAGTACCACACCCTTCAGGTAGGCACCGGGGACAGCCCCCTTACCCTCCCCTTTTACGAGCGCTGCGGCTTCTCCCCCTCCCATGTAGTAAAGGATTTCTTTCTCCAAAACTACGATCATCCTATCTTCGAGGCCGGAAAGCAGCTGATCGACATGGTCTATCTTCAAAAAGCACTGAAAGGAGCACCATAAGTATATGGCTGAACTGAAATACGATGAAAACGGACGGCTCCTTTTCACAAAAGAAATGAAAAAGGACTATACCCTTCTAGCCCCCCAAATGCTTCCCGACCATTTTGCCATGGTGGTAGAGATTGTCCGCTCCTATGGGTACAAGGTGGAAATGCTGGAAAATGCCGGCCGTCCAGTGATCGACGCAGGGCAGAAATATGTTCACAACGATGCCTGCTATCCCGCCATTCTGGTCATCGGGCAGCTTATCAACGCCATTCAATCCGGGAAGTACGACCCCCACAAGGTGGCTCTGGTCATTACCCAGACCGGCGGCGGCTGCCGTGCCTCCAACTACATCCATCTACTACGTAAAGCTCTGGAGAAGGCCGACCTGGCATTTGTGCCGGTGATCTCTCTCAACCTGTCAGGTATGGAGAAAAATCCCGGTTTCCAGCTTTCGGTAGGGATACTCCGCAAGGCCATCTTCGCTCTTATCTACGGGGACCTGCTTCTCTGTGTCTCCAACCAGGTTCGGCCCTACGAGCTTACAAAGGGGGACACAGACACCTGCGTCCAGCAGTGCATGAACTTTCTCCTTGCCGATATGCACCAGGGCAAAGGAATGTCCTTCAAGAGTATGAACGCCAACTTTGACCGCATCACCGCCGCCTTTAAGGCCATCCCTGTCAGCCAGGAGGAAAAGGTCAGGGTGGGAGTCGTGGGCGAGATTTATGTGAAATACGCCCCCCTGGGCAACAACAACCTCTGCGATTTCCTTCTCTCTGAGGGTGCCGAGCCGGTGGTCCCCGGAGTCATCGACTTCATCATCTTCAAGATCAACAACCGGGAGGTAGACGTAGACATATACGGCGGAAGGTGGATAAAGGAAAAATTCTGCCATTGGCTCCAGAAGTACGTGATGAAATATCAGCACGCCATGATCGACGCCCTCAGGCGCTCCGGCTTCCGGGCCCCCGGGGACTTCACGGAACTTCACAGCTATATTAAGGGGTATCTGGGGGACGGCAACAAAATGGGTGAGGGCTGGCTCCTCACCGCCGAGATGCTGGAGCTCATCCACATCGGGGTGCCCAACATCGTCTGCACCCAGCCCTTTGGCTGCCTGCCCAACCACATCGTAGGAAAGGGTATGATCCGAAAGCTGAAGGACGACTACCCCTGGAGCAACATCGTAGCCATTGACTATGACCCGGGCGCCACCAAGATCAACCAAGAGAACCGCATCAAGCTGATGCTGGCCAACGCCAAAGCTCTGAAAAAGGAGCAGGAACTTCAATCTCAGACTCCAGTCCCCTCAGAAGCTAAAGCCCCAGCACTTTAAAAATTGAGAACGGCACAGACCAATTTGGTCTGTGCCATTCTTCTCATTTCATATCTTTTCGGCTGTACCAGAAAAATCCAAAAGCTATCCCCGCCAGTCCGTAGGTCATTCCCAAAGCTACCAATGGAAGCTCTAAAGCGCTCTCCATCATAATATCCGCCCCGGAAGCGTAAGCAAACGGAGTCACATAGCGAAGCCATTTCGCCCCTTCGGAAATATTGGCGATCAGGCTCAGGAAATACGCCCCCGCAGCAACTCCCAGCCCGGCTCCCAGGCTCCCTCGCCGCATTATTGACGACAGTCCAAAGCTAAGTCCCGCCAACTCGATTTGGAGGAAAAAATAGGATAGGTGGAGCAAAGTCAGCTCTTTCCAGGGGATCTCCTCCCCTATTACCTGAGCGGAGCCTATGGCAAGCAGGTAGATCGCAATATTGAGAATCAGGACCTGAAGCAAAACGCTCCCCAGCTTTTCAGCGGCCACCCGTGTCCGACTCACAGGGTGGGTAAGAAGAAATTCTCCTGTTCCCTCCTGCTCCTCTTTGGAAAGCACTGATGCCGCTGTCATCCCGGCAAATAGCGCCCCGCCCAGCCCCAGAATATTGCCGCACTCAATAACGTAAAAGCCAAAGAACGTGCCAAAATTCAGCCGATCCATTCCGAAGGCGGCGGTAAAAGCACCCATGGAGGAAAACATCTCCCCCATTTGATCCATCTCTCCCCGCATCTCAGGATACAGAAACATACAAACCATCAATAGCCCGCCAATGGCCGATAGCCATATGAACAGCGTGGTTCGGCTTTGGCGCAGCTCATGCTTCAGAAGCGTCACGCCTCCTCGCCTCCTTCCATGTAGTATTGAAGGAAGTGGTCTTCAAATTCCTCCTCGCTCTTGCCCAACTCCTCCCGGCCCAGCCGGGCCACCGCCCTTCCCTCCCGTAGGACCAATGCCTGGAAGCAGTTGCGGCGAATCTCAGAGAGCACATGCGAGGAAAGGAAAATCGTGGTCCCCTCCCGGTGGTATTCTTTCAGAATATTGAAAAATTCCCGCTGCATCAGGGGGTCCAGGCCACTGGTGGGCTCATCCAGGATCAGTAGCTCAGGTCGGTGCTGAAGGGCGCAGACGATTCCTGCCTTCTTCCGATTGCCCAGGGAAAGCTCCTCTACCCGCCGGGTGGGATCCAGCCGCAGCCGCTCACAGAGGGCCTCCCCTTCCTTGACGCAGTCCCTCTTTCGCAGTCCGGCGGAGAACCGCAGCAGCTCCCTGACCTTCATACCTCGGTAAAAGACTGCCTCAGAGGGCAGATAGCCCACCCGGTTCAATATCTCCCCGGTCTGCCGGGTAATGTCAAACCCCAGCACCTCCCCCCGGCCCGAAGTAGGCCGTATCAGTCCCAGCAAAGTACGGATGGTGGTGCTCTTCCCCGCCCCGTTTGGGCCGATAAACCCGAAAAAGTCTCCTTGCTCCACCCGCAGATCCAAATCAATGATCCCCCGGGCCTTTCCGTAGCTTTTGGTCAGTTTTTCGGTCCGAATTGCCTCCATCAACTCTTCTCCTTCCGCAGATAAATACTTTTCCAGAAATCAATCATGCGGACAAAATCTTTTTCCAATGCGTCCACATCCAATCTTCCCCACTGGACCTTTTCCCAAAGGTACCCCTCGCTGGCCCAGAGCATCTCCAAATACATCATTTTCAGATCCAGCCCTGGAACAAATTGCTCCGGGGACAGGTTCACCAAATAGGCGTTGGCTCGGAAGTCCACATACTTCGCAATGACCTTTTGGACCTCACCCCGGACCTCCTCATCCTGTTCGTAATAAGCCTTGAGCACAAAGGCTGTCATATTCGGATAGCGGCGCATCACATCCGCCTTCGCCCTCATCCCCACATACATAGCTTCGAAGAGATCCTCCTGTTCATAACAGCCATAGCTGGTCAGGTGCTCTATTGTCAGCTTTGCCCCTGCGTCCAGAAGGAAAAGATACAGTTCCTTCTTGTTTCGAAAGTAGTGAAACAAGAGAGATTTGCTGATCCCCGCCTCATCGGCCACCTCCTGCATAGGGCTATGCTTGTATGAATTCTTGGCAAAGACTCTGTATCCCGCACGGAGGATAGCCTTCTGCCTTTCCTCCGGCAAGGAAAAGTATTTTTCGTTCACGCTTCCGCCTCCTTTGACCCCTGAGTCAATTCTATCATAAGGCTGTTGACCGTTTTTGGGAAGACCCTTTCTCAATTTTTTCTCTCCTTCTTGACCCGCCTTCCAACTTATGTCATACTTAGTCTATCAGCTTATAAAACAATGGATGTGATACCATGTCAGAGGAGCTTCATTTTGTGGACGCCGTCAGTGAGAAGCATTTTAAGGCCATGAGCCTCATTCACGCTCTGGGCTGGCGGGACAGCTATGTGGGGTACGTGCCTCAGGACTATCTGGACAACGAGATCACCGATGACCGCTGGGTGGCAGTCTTTCGGAAGAACTACGAAGAGCAAACTGGGGTCCACGGCCTGCTCCTTTACCGGGGAGACACTCCGGTCTCCTGTATCAACTACTGCAAGGCCCGGACCGAGAATTATAACCCCGGTGATGTCTGTAAGTTTGACAATGATTCCTACGCCGACTGGGGGGAGATCGCCTCCTTTTACACCCACCCCGTGGAGCGGGGCAAGGGCTACGGCGGGCTTCTCTTTGAGGAGGCCCTGCGGCGGTTAAAGGCAGGCGGTTTTCAAAACGTATTTGTCTTTGTGCTCCGAGAAAATGAGAAGGCCCGGAAATTCTATGCCGCTCACGGCTTCTCCTGGGACGGTACCCACCAAGACATTCCCTTCCCTCCCAACGCCATCTGTGTGGACCTGCGGTATGTTAAATCTCTTTAATACAAAAGGTCCCGAAGCAAGAAGCTTCGGGACTTTTTCTTTGCCTGAATGCGATCAGAACTCCACCTTACCGGGCTTACCGTCGGCCACATAGTAGGCGGCGGCATCCTCAGGCTTCACATAGATCTCCACGCTCTTGGCCTTACCAGCCTTGGCCATAACGGCAGTCAGGATGTCATCCGCGCTCACCTGACGGCCCTGGAACTCCAGAACCACTTTCACGGTGGGAGCCTTAGCATCGGCGGCCTTGGGAGCGGCAGTCTTCTTCTCCACAGCTTTGGGAGCGGCGGGCTTGGTCTCCTTCTTGGGGGCGGCCTTAACAGGCTCAGCCTTCTCGGTCTTAGCGGCCTTGACCTCCACAGCGGCGGTCCCGGTCTTCTTCACGCTTGCCATTACAAAACACTCCTTTAAGGATTTTAAACTTGGGGATATGCTTCATTTATTATAGCAGAATCATTTCAAAATGGTAGTGGAAAATATGCCTGTCTTTTGGTCATTTCCCGGAATTTTACAGACAATTTGAACAATATTATCCTTCCGTAATTTTCCAACCCTCGAAATTTTACATTTTTCCCAATAAAATCATTTTCCCACAGTGCATAGAATGACCCAAAGGAGGTGGTTTTGTGAGCAGCGACGCATTGGTCCTTTTGGCCGCCCTATCCTCCGTCCAGCTTTCCAAAGGACTCACCGCTGAGCAGGTCGGGCTCCTGGCCGCTTTCTTTACCTGTCTGGGTGATAATCTGGCCCTGCTGGCCCTCGGCGGCTCAACTGAAAACTGTATTCAGGGCAGTAAATAGAAGCCGCGGCGGCTTTATAAACCGTCCGCAGCTTTCTTCATTCTTTTCCGCTCCATCCGGGCCGACTGCCAAAAGCTGCCCAGGGCGAAGAGAAGGGGCGGGAGAAAACCAGCGAGCAGGCCGATAAAAATAAGCCGCATGGCTATATCCAGATTACTCCCTGCTGTCATCCAAAAGTCAAAAAAGCAAAGTACAAATATGCTGGAGGGAGAAGCCAGAAACATAGATACGGGGAACAGCACAAGGAACAGGAAACCAGTGTTCAAAACGCAAACTTCAAAAATCACCAACGCCGCCCAGCCCCAAGCTACCGCAGCAGGCTGGAGTATTGCAAGGCAGAGTTCATCGCTGTCTTTTGGGCAAGTCCAGCCCCTTCTTTTCGCCGCTATCATACCCGCAGGAAAATAGATTCCTATTACAAATGCCGCAAGAAGCCAGGGGAATGTATCCTCAATTTCCGGAAACAGCATCGTAAGGGCCATAGTCCAAACAAGCACATCCATTAGCAATGCCAAAATAAAATGGTAGGCCGCAAACCCACTGAACCGCTCGGACAGCGTGGTCAACTCTCTCTTCTGTTCCCGTTTCTCTGCCTCTTCCATACCGTCCCCTCCCATCATAGTCATTTTGACGCCAGCCAGGCCGACAGGCTCCAGGTCTGCCAGTGGGAAGCCTCCTCCCTGGCCTGATCCCGTCGATCCCGTATGGCGTATTCCATCTTGGCGTTCTGCGCCCGGCGGGGAAAGGTCACCTTCTCCAGGGCATCCAAAGCGTCATAGGAAAGGCTGTTTACCATGTAGTCCATGTCCAGAAGGGCAGTCTCCTGCCGCTGGTACAGCACTACATTGTATTCCGCCACCACCCGGTCCACATTGCAGACATTCAGTGCCAGCCAACCCACGATGCTCACCGTTAGCAATATCTTAAAAAAGCCAAAATCCTGTTTCCACACCTTCAGGGCGGCCGCCAGAAGGAAGATCACCAGCATGACCATGCCCCAGTAGGTCAGAAACCGCTTGAAGGACAAGCCGTAGACCTGCACATAGAGGGTCATACGGTAGGCCGCCGAGAGAAGGATCACAGCGCTCATGGCGATCATCATGGAGCACAGGAGCTGCACTGCCCGCCAGGCTCCCCCCTCCCGTTTGGAAAACTGACAGACTGCCAGGACCAGCGCCAGATTCAAAGCCGCCACAAAGACAAGCTGGAAAAATCCGCTGCGAGCATATTCCGCATAGGAAAGCCCAGGGACCCGGCTCAAATAGTCGGGCCCGCCGAAGAGGGCGGCCGACTGGACCGCCAGGAAAAATCCATAGAGCAGATCCATTATCCCCAGGACAATAACAATCACTGCCGGGTCCGCCAGCTCAGCCAGAGTTAGGAATCTTTCTCCTTCCTTCCTCTTCTTTCCATAGCGAAGGGTGTAGCAAAGGCCAAAGAGGAAGGGCATCAGCAAAAGCCCGATGATTAGCCGGAGCACCGCATCTCCAAAAATCTCTCCCAGCCTTTCTGCCAACCGTCCCATCACATAGGCGAAATACTCATCCGCCTGGAAGAGTAGAACAGCCGCCAAAAACGTTAGCGGAAGGGCCAGAATAAAACCCAGCAGGACCACCCTCCAACGCTTCCCGCCGATTTTTCCTGTGCTGCTCCCCACTACGGCCACCGCGGCTGGGGCAGCCCCCAAAAGCCCCTGGAGGACCAGGTAACCCCGTTCGATCAGCATAGCCGGCCGTGACCAAGCGTAGCCTCCAAGTCCAAACATCTCCACCGTCTGCACTGCCATCAGCCCCAGCAAAAACAGCAGATTCCAGCCCCAAAGCCATCGGTTGGACCAAATGGAAAAGGTCAGGGCCAGAGCTACCACCGCCAGAAAGAACCAAAAGCCCGCCCGGCTCCCGAAGCCCCTTTTTCCTCGAAGCAGGAACAGGCTCCCATACCAAAGCCCAACCCACAGGGTTACCCCCAGGCCCGGGAGCCCCGGCCCCAGCAGCAATGCGGCAAACAAGGTCCCCGCCGACCAGGTCAGAAGCAGGACCAGCAGGTCCCTGCCATCCGATTCAAGTACCCGCTTTTTCTCGGTCTGTTCCGCTTTTTGGGTATGAGATACCTGCGGCGCCCCAAATGGGGGCGTCGAATGGACGTTTTCCATATTGAATTCCTCCCCTTATTCCCCCGGTTCCTCCCCGGGCATGTATTCCAGAATGTCTCCCGGCTGGCAGTCCAGGGCCTTGCAGATGGCCTCTAAGGTGGAGAAGCGCACCGCCTTGGCGTGGTTGTTCTTGAGCACCGATAGATTGGCTAAGGTCAGGTCCACCTTGGCGGCCAGCTCATTCAGGCTCATTTTCCGTTTCGCCATCATCACATCCAGATTGACAATGATCGCCATAGCGCCACCCCCTAGATGGTCAGGTCGTTCTCTTCCTTCATCTGGGCAGCCTGACGGAAGAGGGCGGACATGACCATGCACAGCAGTCCCCCCATGGCAAAAATGGGGACAAAAAAGGTGTTGTAGGAGCACAGGGATACAGGCGAGCGGAAATACACCAGCCGCCAGACTGCCCGGACCAAGGCGGCTCCCGAAATCGCAAAGCAGCACACCGCCGCCCACTTCATGCTATCGGCGTTCTTTTTCTGGAAGGGGGCACCCTCCAGAATAGTGTCCAACACCTTCCGGGCCTGCCAAAGGATCATTGCGGTACATGCTCCGCAGGTCACAAGGAACACAGTCAGCACAGCGGTATATTCGCTCCTCCAGACCCGGAAGAGATACTGCCAGCACACCGCCAGGAAAAACGCCGGTCCAAACTCAGGCCCAAACATTCCAAGCTCCTCAACGGCCCCCCATAAACCATACTCCGCACCGATGCCCACGATCCCCGGCACCATGGGCAAAAGAACCAGATTGCATACAAAGGTGATGGTCACCAGTATTTTTAAGATTTTTGCCAGATTCTGCACATTTGTTTTTTCCATAGAGCTTCCCTCCTGTCACCCATAGATTACCACCGCCATTATCGAATGTCAAGTGTATTTTATCGATTTTCAATAAATTTATACTGAAGAACAAAAAAGGAGAGGATCAGCACAAGCTGGTCCTCTCCTTTTACTGTTATCTTGTGAGAGGGACGTCATTCGCCCTCCGAGCAAACGACCGTCCCATCAGCCCGAAGGGCTGCTCAGCTCAGGTATTCGTCAATGGCCTTGGCGGCAACCTTTCCGGCGCCCATGGCCGAGATGACGGTGGCGGCACCGGTGACCGCGTCACCACCTGCGTAAACACCTTCCTTGGTGGTGGCGCCGGTCTGCTCCTCCACGATAATGCCGCCGTGCTTATTGACCTCCAGGCCCTCGGTGGTAGACTTAATGAGGGGATTAGGAGAGGTACCGATGGACATGATGACCGTATCCACCTCAAGCTCAAACTCGCTGCCGGGCACGGGCACGGGACGGCGCCGACCTCTCTCGTCAGGCTCGCCCAGCTCCATCTTGATGCACCGCATGCCGGTAACAAAGCCATTCTTGGGGTCTCGGCGGTCGTCGGGATTGTGGTAGCCCATGATCTCCACAGGGTTGTTGAGGACCTTGAAGTCGATCCCCTCCTCCATGGCGTGCTCCACCTCCTCCTTCCGGGCGGGGAGCTCCTCCAGAGATCGGCGGTACACAATGTACACCTTCTCGGCCCCCAGGCGGAGGGCAGTACGGGCGGCGTCCATAGCCACATTGCCGCCGCCCACTACAGCCACCTTGCCGCCCTTCATGATGGGGGTCTCGGGGTTGTCTTTGTAGGCCTTCATCAGATTGGAGCGGGTAAGGAATTCGTTGGCGGAATAAACACCCTTCAGGCTCTCGCCGGGGATACCCATAAAGTTTGGAAGTCCAGCGCCCGAACCCACAAACACGGCCTCATAGCCCATGTCAAAGAGCTCGTCGATGGTGAGAGTCTTACCAATGACCATATTGGTCTCCATATCCACACCCATGGCTACCAGATTGTCCACTTCCTTCTGGACAATGCTCTTGGGCAGACGGAACTCAGGAATGCCATAGACCAGCACGCCGCCGGCGGTATGTAACGCCTCAAATACCGTGACCTGATAGCCCTTCTTGGCCAGATCCCCAGCACAGGTCAGCCCGGAGGGGCCGGAGCCCACAATGGCCACTTTATGTCCGTTGGAGGGCACCTTGTCCGGGAGTTGGGTGGCGTGGGCATTGTGCCAATCGGCCACGAACCGTTCCAATCGGCCGATACCCACGGGCTCACCCTTGATGCCACGGACACACTTGCTCTCGCACTGGGTCTCCTGGGGGCAGACCCGGCCGCAGACGGCAGGCAGAGACGAGGACTTCTGAATGACCTGGTAGGCCCCCTCGAAATCCCCCTCCTTGATCTTGGAGATGAACTCAGGGATATGGATATTCACTGGGCAGCCGGACACGCAGGGATAATTCTTGCAGTTAAGGCACCGCAGGGCCTCCTGAACTGCGGTCTCCTCGGAATAACCCAGGGCCACCTCGCTGAAATTGTGAGCCCGGACCTGGGGCTCCTGGGTAGGCATAGGATTCTTTTTCGGATCCATATTGGGCATATCATTCGACCTCCTTCTTGAACAGATTACAGGTCTCCTCATGGGCATGGCGCTCAAAGCCGTAGTACATGGTTCCCCGGCTCATGGCTTCGTCAAAGTCCACCTCGTAGCCGTTGAAGTCAGGACCGTCCACACAGGCAAACTTTGTCACCGCCTTGCCTTCCTGGTGGAGAGTAAGGCGGCAGCCGCCGCACATGCCGGTGCCGTCGATCATAATGGGGTTCATGGACACCATGCAGGGAATGCCGGTGGGCCGGGTGGCCTCCACCACGAACTTCATCATGATGAGAGGCCCGATGGTGATGACCTCGTCAAAGGTCTCCCCGTTGGCAAACATCTCATTGAGAGGCACACACACATTTCCGTGCCGGCCATAGGAGCCATCGTCGGTCATGACATAAAGCTTGTCGGAGCAGGCCCTGAACTCATCCTCCAAAATCAGCAGGTCCTTGGAGCGGAAACCGATGACTGACGTTACCTCGCAGCCCTGCTCATGGAGCTTCTGGGCCACAGGAAGGGCAATGGCACAGCCCACACCGCCGCCCACCACACAGACCTTCTTCAGCCCCTCGGTGTGAGTGGGCATGCCCAGGGGACCTACAAAATCGTGGATGTATTCCCCTTCCTTCAGGTGGTTGAGCTTCTCGGTGGTTGCCCCAACGATCTGGAAGATGATGGTAACGGTCCCCTTCTCCCGGTCATAGCCGGCTACGGTCAGGGGGATCCGCTCTCCCTCCTCATCCACCCTCAGAATGATAAACTGCCCCGCCTGAGCCTTCGCGGCCACAAAGGGGGCCTCCACCTCCATGAGCGTAACAGTGGGATTCAGCTCCTTTTTTCTTACGATCTTGACCATAAATACCACTTCTTTCCTTTATCATTTACTTGTTTTCTCCCGTTTGAGCTTCGTTCCATCCCTGTCCTTTTGGTTTCTGACTGTCCAATATAATGCGTAGTTTTGCTGAAAAGAGGGGGCGGCTTCTCAATTGGAGCCGCCCTCATGCTTTCCAATATAGTATAACGGAAAAGACATCCCCTGTCAACTTCGCTTCGGCCTTACCTCCCATTTGCTCTGTCAATGCTCTAACGATAGCAAGCCCCAGGCCGGTATTCCGCCCGGACCGGGTCTGGTCAGTGGTATAAAATCGGTCAAACACATGTGGAAGCTCTTCCTGAATAAGCTCGGCGCCGCCGTTGGACACCCGCACCGTCACCTCTCCCTCTCCAGCCCAGGCGGCAATCGCCAAAGCCCCGGAGCCATGCTCCAGCGCATTTCGAAGAAGGTTGGAATAGACCCTTGTCATGGCCGCCCGGTCACCCCACACCGAAGGCAGACCCTCAGGTAGCTCCACACACACCTGAAAATGGGCTTCCAGTTCATCATAAAACGCTGAAAGCAGCTCCCCCAGCACCTCCCGAATGTCCACCTTCTCCCGAAGAATAGGGTACTCCCCCGCCTCCAGCCTGGAAAGATCGTAAAAGCTGGCGATCAAGCTTTGGAGCACCCGGGCCCGTCCTTCGATAATGGTCAGATATTCCCGCCGCTCCTCCCCACTGAGCTCCTCCTTTTCCAGCAGCTGAAGATAACCCAAAATGGAGGTCAGCGGAGTTCGGAGGTCATGGGACACGTTGGCGATCTGCCGCCGAAGGGCCTGCTCCCGCCGGCGGAAATCGGAACGCTGATCTTCCCCCTCCCGAAGAAGGGCGCTTACCTGCGCCATCAGTTCCTCTGCAGCCATATTGGGTGCGGCAAGGCGGAGGGGGGCCGATCCCCCCTCCGCCTTGCGTGCCTTCAGTTGTTGGGCCCCCTGTCGCAGGTTCCGCTCCAGAGCGTAAATCCGAAGGAGCAATACAACGCACAGGGCGGCAAGCAAAATGACTGCCAGCAGCAGAACACTTTCTCTTTCAAAAATCAGCAAGCCATTTCCCCCTTCCAATGCGCCTTGTCCCGGGTATCCTGAGCCATATCATCTTTCTGCCTGTTCCTTTTTTATTTGATCTCTCTATGCCGCAGGATCAGGATGCCACCCACACTGCTCAGTCCCCACCATATCAAGCAGACCGCCAGAGCATAGAGCAAGGTATTTCCTCCCAGCAGCGGAAGAAGCACCCCCTGGCCATTCTCGCTTGCTCCCACCAGCGTAAGGGGAGCTGTAAAACTGATGCTCGCTATCATCTGCCAAACAAAGTGAAGATCGGAGTTCCAAATCGCCGAGGACATCACAGGAGATACCATGGTCACCATATAAATTAAGACCATGGCACTAGATGTGGACCCAACCAGAAACATTACCATGAACGCAAAGGCATACGCCGCAAGCCAGACAAGCCACTGGCTCACGAGGCCTTCCATAAAGTCACGGATCAAAAGTCCCTGAACCTTGGGTGGTCCCCCCAGAAAATATGTCAGCAGCAGGAAAAAGCTCACGGCCAGAATGGCAATGACGGTCCCCGCAAGAGCCCCCGCCACCAGCTTTCCAATGTAGATCCGGCTCCGGGGAACCCCGAAGACGATCTCGTTCTTCAAGGTACCGTTCCCACTCTGGTTGTCAAACACCATAGCGGCAAAGATAGGCGCAATAAAGATTCCAGCAGACATCGCTATCAGCAGAAATGCCAGCAATACATCCTGAGCGATATACTCCCTTCCCTGCTCCCGTATCATAATGCCAGGAAGGAACACAAAAAGCTCCAGAAGCAGGAGGAGGCCGGTCCCCACGTAGAGCCCCTTATGAAAGCGCAGCTTATAAAACTCAGCGGAAAGATAATTCAGCATTTAATTGATCTCCCTTTTTTGGAACACCAACGCTCCTGCCAACGTAGCCACCCCCAACCAAGCCATGCCTACCAGCCAGGCATGGGGCAGGTCGATGACCCCCGCAGTGGCGAAGTTCGTCTGAAGAAGAATGGACAGTAGCTTCTCCACAGCCTCAGCCAGGGTGGGCATCAGCATCCCCAGCAGCTTAAGCATACTGTCTGAAACTCCCACCACCAGCACATAGATCACGGTGGCGGCAGTGGAGCCCCGCACCAGAAACAGCAGGGCCAGATAGAGGCCCAGGCCACCCAGCCACAGGGGAAGGGCCTGCAAGAGCATCTGTCCCAGCATCTTCATCATCTCGGGCAACGTCCCTTCCTGTGGGAACAGGGCCACAGAGAGGAGGAAATAATAGGCCAGGATCACGGTGCAGAGCACCACACACATAATGGCGGTGGCAATCAATTTACCAAAGTAGATACGGAATCGGGGTAAACCGTAGGATACCTCATTTTTCAGGGTGTTGTACTTATACTGGTCGGAAAAGACCATGTCGCTGATAACCACCACCAGATAAAGCCCCACGGACAGGACCAGAGGCAGGACCCAAAGCACCGACTCGGCGGTGGCCCCAGGTCCGGCGTTGGCCTTCAACATCATAAGCATGGCGGTGATCCCGCCCAGCACCACAACCAGAAACGCAAACAGATAGACACGGCGACAAACCTTATAAAGCTCTGCGTTCAGATACTTACCCATGGTGGACACCCCCAATCAGGTTCAGGAAATAATCCTCCAAATTGGCTCCCCGGTGCTCCATACCATACAGATTGATCCCTTGCGCCACCAAAAGATTAGTGACCTTTTGAGGCCTTTCCAGCCCCTCGTAGAGACGGATGGCGCCGCCGGGCAACACCTCGAAATCCCGCAGCCCCAGCTCCTGCTCCATAAGAGCCGCCGCTCTGGGGGCATCGTCCACCTTGATTTCCATACAGTCCCGGCATTTCTCGGCCAGCTCACCGGCGCTGAGCTGCTCCAGCAGATGACCCTTGTCAATAAAACCATAGCAGGTGGCCAAGCTCTGAAGCTCCGAAAGGATGTGGCTGGAGATGAGGATGGTGGTCTGATACTGGCGGTTGAGCTCCAGCAGCAGGTTACGGAACTCCACAATGCCCTCAGGATCCAGGCCGTTGATGGGCTCGTCCAAAAGCAGCAAATCCGGCCGGTTCATCAGGGCCAATGCCAAACCCAGCCGTTGCTTCATCCCCAGAGAAAATGTCTTGAACTTTTTCTTCCCTGTGTCCGTCAGGTTGACCTGCTCCAGCGCATCCTCTACAACATGTTTTCCGGCGATCCCACGCTGACGCCGATAATATTCCAGATTCTCCCGGGCAGTGAGATAAGGATAGAAGCTGGGGATCTCCACCATGGCGCCGATACGGCTCCGTGCCTGGCTCAGCCCCCGGATATCAGAGGCCCCAAAAAGCTCTACTCCACCCCCGGAGGGGACGGTCTGAGCCGCCGCCATACGAATGATGGTGGTCTTGCCCGCTCCATTGCGGCCCACCAGGCCGTAAATATCTCCCTTTTGGATCGTGATGTTCACGTGATCTACCACGGTAGCGCTTCCGTACCGCTTGGTAAGATCCCGGGTCACCAACACATTTTCTGACATGGTACATGACCTCGCTTTCTTGAGATTGACCTCAGTATAGCGTTCAGTCAATAAGGAACTTCAAAGAAGATATGAAGAAAGCTTTAAGTTGCATTGTCACGCTTCTTCCATCATCTTAAACCCAATCCCCCACACAGTTTTGATGTGATCCTTTCCGCTGGCCTTATTCAGCTTGGACCGCAGATTGGATATGTGGACATTCACTGTGTTGTCGTCCCCCATATACTCCTCTCCCCAAACCTGTACATAGATCTGCTCCCGGGTAAAGACCTTCTTGGGGCGTTCCATCAAAAGGGCCAGAATCTCAAACTCCCGGGCTGTCAGCGTGACCTCGGTCCCGCCCGCCGTCACCTGAACAGAGTCCCGGTCCAGGACCAGATCTCCCCATTGGAGCGCTCCAACAGCCGTCACGTCGGAAAACTTCTTGTACCTACGAAGCTGTGCCTCCATCCGGGCCAGGACCTCAATATTCTCAAAGGGCTTCGGAATAAAATCGTCCGCCCCCAGCTTGAGTACATTGACCCGGGCCTCGGTGCCTGCCTTGGCGGATAAAACAATGATAGGCATCGTCTTGCCAGAACGAAGCTTCGCAATGAGCTCTTCCCCGGAAAGACCAGGAAGCATCAGGTCCAGCAGGATCAGATCGTAGCTGTATTTCTCGGCCAGTAAGAGCGCCTCGCTGCCCGAATAAGCCGGGCGGCAGTCATAACCCGCATCCGCCACGATCTTACAAAGGAGACGGTTGATATCAGGATCGTCCTCCACCACCAAAATGTGAAACGGCTCCATAATTCGCACCCTTTCTTATGTCTAAAAATCTCCCTTATATTGTAACATATCAAGCAAAAAATAGTTTTAATTTTTTTCTAAAGATTCCCTATCTCACCCGCAGCCGTTTTGCCAGGTCTTGGTCCGGCTGTGCCATCAAGGTACGGTAGGTGGTGTAGACCACCATGCCGGGCCTGGCTCCGGCAGGCTTTTTCACATAGCGAGCCGGAGTATAATCCACAGGAATCTTGCCGCCCTCCCGCCCCTGGGAGAACCATGCCGCCAGAGAGGCCGCCTGGAGAACACTCTCCTCGTCAGGTTCTGCCCCTTCAGTCCAGAGAATCACATGGGAGCCGTGGATCTTCTGGGTGTGGAACCACCAGTCGAATTTTCCGGCCATCTTTGTGGTAAGCTGGTCGTTCTGGCTGTTATTCTTCCCCACACTCACCCGCAGTCCAGCATCCGTTCGAAACTCCATAGGCCTGCCCGCTACCTTCTTGCCCCCTTTGGCCCCTTTGCTCTGACGCTTCAGGTAGCCGGTATCGGTGAGCTCTTGACGGATCTCCCCCAGATCCCGCTCTCCCTCAGCCAAAGAGAGACTTTCCAACACACTGTCCAGGTAAGAGAGATCGGCCTCCCCCTTTTCGATCTGAACGGTAAGGGCCGCCTCGGCGTTCTTGGCCTTGTTATAATCCCGGTAATATCTGGCAGCGTTCTGTTGGGGAGTGAGAAGGGGATCAATGGCGATCTCCACCGTTTTTCCCTCCGGGTCATAGTAGTCCTGAAGGGCCACTGTGGAGCAGCCCTTCTCTATGGCATGAAGATTGGTGGTAAGAATGTCCCCCAGCTCCCGAAGCCGCTCCCGGTCCTGGGTCGCGGCAAGCTCCTTCCGCTGGTTTTCCAGCTTTCGCTGGGCCCGGTCCCGGGCGTTTTTCACACTTCGAAGCAGGTCTTCTCCCTTCTGCTTGGCTCGCTCCTGAAGCTCCCGGGTCTCATAAAAATCGTCCAGCAGCGCTCCAAAGGAGGGATATTCCCTGCACTCGGTCCCGGGACCGTACTGGAGGATGGGAAGGAAAGTAAAATCCACCGGCTTTCCCTCCCGAAGCAGCATAGTCGGTGTGGAGGGATATTCCTTCACACCATCCCACATCTGTTGAATAGCGGGCTTTAGGTCTCCCTCCTCTCCCCGGAAGCGAAGCTCCCGCTCCAAAAGGGGCGGCACGCCAAACCGAGGCTCAGGCAGAGTGTAAAAGAGCCCCGGCAGCACTGGCCGCACTCCGGCGGCCAGGTCCCCGTCCATTCGTCGAAGGCACTCTGTGATCCGATCCTCCCCGTCCAGCAAGATCAAATTGGCCCGGCGGCCCATCGCCTCCAGCACCAAAGCGCGCCTCACCTTATCTCCCAGCTCATCGGTACATTCCAGACGCAGAGCAACGACACGCTCCATGTAGGGCTGCTCGATCTCCAGGATACGAGCCCCGGAGAGATGCTTACGCAGCAGCATACAAAACATGGGAGGCTTCTCCGGATTCTCCCGTTCCAAGGTGGTCAGGTGGAGCCTGGGGTGGCTGGGATTGGCGGAAAGCAGCAGCTTTCCGTTTCCCCTGCTTCCATGGAGAGACAAAATTACGTCCAGATTCCCCGGCTGATAGATCTTATCGATCCGCCCCCCCAAAAAGCCCTCCCTCAATTCCCGAACTACGGCGGACATAAAGATTGCGTCAAAGGCCATTTATACATCCTCCATCATTTTACCGAAAAGCTCATTGAGCCGGTCCCGCTCTCCCCGAAGCCATAACCAGCCAAAGAGAGCCTCCAGCGCAGTGGCGGCGGCATATTCCTCCCGGCTGGCGTTCTGGGGAATGGAGTGGGGGGAGGCGTTTCTCCCCCGGCGAAACACGTCCTGCTCCTCAGAGCTCAGAGCATCAAAAATCTTCTTCGCCATACGGGCCTGAGACGGTGCGGCCACATATCCCACCGCCGCCTTATGGAGCCCCTTGGCGGTGGCCTTGCCGTGGAGGCACAGCCAGGAACGGACCATCAGCTCAAAGACCCCATCCCCCAGATGGGCAAGGCCTAAGTTGCTGATGGCTCCGATTTTCTCCTTCGGCATATCCAACATAAAATAATCGGTCATTTCTCTCCCGCCTTCCGGCACAAAATCAGATTATAGTATACCGCAAAGTTTTCCGTTCGGCAAGGTCCCACCTAAAAGAAGGAGCCGCCTGAAATTTCAGGCGGCTCCAAAAGGTCACGCTTCCTCCAAAGGCCCTATGACCGTTTTCACGATCCGCCGGGTAAAGATGACGCACAGACATACAGAAAATAGCTCAGCAATAGGAAAGGCCAACCATACCAGGTTCAGCTTCCCTGTGAGGGATAACAGCCAAGCCGCCGGCAGAAGAACCACCAGTTGACGAACGATGGAAGAGATCATGCTCAGGACCCCATGGCCCAAAGCCTGGAATACCGATCCACAAACGATGCCAAAGCCGGCAAACACAAAGCTGGTGCAAATGATCCGCAGGGCGGGCACCCCGATGGCCAGCATCTCCTCCGAAGCCTCAAAAATCCCCAGCAGCTGAGCCGGAAAAAGTTCAGCCACAGCCAGTCCGCAGAGCATAAACCCGGTGGCGATCAGCACCGCCAGTTTCATAGTCTGGAGGATACGGTCCTTATTCCGGGCGCCGTAGTTGTAGGCAATAATGGGAACCATTCCGTTGTTCAGGCCAAACACCGGCATAAAGATGAAAGACTGAAGCTTAAAATAAATGCCAAATACGGCTGTGGCTGTATCCGTAAAGGCAATGAGGATCTGATTCAATCCGAAAACCATTACCGATCCCACCGAGTTGAGCACCATAGAAGGCACCCCCACCGCATAGATCTGGCCAATCACCTTGCCCTTAGGCCGCAGGTACTTTCCTCCAAAGGAGAGTTCCCTGTTATACACCAGATTCAGAATACCGCCAACCAGCGCGCCAAGTATCTGTCCCGCCACGGTAGCAACGGCGGCCCCCGCCACCCCCATAGCCGGGAAGGGCCCCAGCCCGAAGATAAGCACCGGGTCCATCACGATGTTTGTCACCGCGCCTACGGTTTGGGCGATCATGGCATAAAAGGTCTTGCCCGTCGACTGGAGCAGCCGCTCAAAGGTAATCCCCATAAAAAGCCCCATGGACCACGTACAGCAGATGGTCAGATAAGTAGTCCCCTGTTCAACGATGGCCGAGATGTCGGTCTGGGCCGCGAAGAAAAGCCGGGGAACCGTCAGACCCACCAGGATCGCCGCCAAGCCACTGAGGAATCCCAACAAAAGACCATTGCCCGCCGCCCGGTTGGCTCCCTCAAAATTTTTCTCTCCCAGGTTCCGGGAAAGCAGGGCGTTGAGCCCCACCCCAGTCCCCACCGACACCGCGATGAGCAGATTCTGAATGGGAAAGGAGAGACTGACGGCGTTCAGGGCATCCTGGCTCAGCTTGGCCACAAAGTAGCTATCCACCACGTTATAAAGTGCCTGGACCAGCATGGAGATCATCATGGGCAGGGACATGCTGATGAGCAGCTTCCCAACGGGCATAACGCCCATCTTGTTTTCTTGTCTTTCTTCGGACACGGTTCTTCCTCCTTGGTATTTGCCATGTGGACCACCCCTGAAAAAACTCCCTGAAATGGCACCGATAGGACAGCATACAGGAAATAAAAATTTTTGTCAAGAGTGAAATGATAAACACCCGGAGCACACATAGGAGCGTGTTTTCCCTATGAGATCCATCTGAAACAGCAAATTCCTATAGGGAAAATTTTTATTTCATTAGTCCTTCCATGGGTTGCAATCTTCCCTTTGCTATGCTAAACTAAAAAGAAATCCCATACAAATGAAATAAAATATTTGTACATGGAATTTGGGACGATCACCATTTCTGAATTACCTTCCTGTTATGGAGGAATGTATCCACGCTGAAATCAGCTCTTGCGATGCCATCATAAGCTCCAAACGTACATCATTACCGTTCCTACCAAACGGGCTCTGGTCCTTTTCCTCAAAGACGCTCTCTCCGAATTGGAAGACCAGGCCCCTTTCTCAAGATGTTTTGATATATCACAAAGAAGAAAAAAGGAGGCTTTTTTATGGAATACTTTCGTTGTGAAGGAGCGGACTGCGGCTATGTGACCACAAATCCTGATCTGGAGGTCTGCCCTCACTGCGGGGGAAATTTCTTCATTCCCGTGGAGGAGGAGTACATCTCAGGTTATGGCTGGATGTGCCTTTTTGACGAGGCCCAGGAAGACCCCGCCGAAGCCCTGGAATACCTTCGCCATGCGGTGGACAGCGAATATCCTCCCGCAATCTTTCGTATGGGCCGGTGCTACCAGCATGGAGAACTTGTAGAGCAAGATATCAACAAGGCCCGTGAGCTCTTTTTCTCTCTGGGAGACCGGGAGGACGACCCCGCCGCCTGGATCATGCTGGGCCAGCTTCTCCAGCGGGGAGACGGCGTAGAAAAAGACTTTGAAAAGGCTGTGGAGATCTTCACCCGGGCCATGGAGGCCGACTATGCTCCCGGTGCCTGCTGTTTAGGCCTATGCTACGAGGTGGGCGAAGGGGTAGAGCAAAGCTGGGAGAAGGCCACCGAGCTTTACCGGCAGGCCGCCGAGATGGGAGACGCCCGGGCCCAGTGTAATCTCGCCTGGTGCTATGAGGCCGGCAAGGGCGTAGAACAAAGTCAAAAGGACGCTATCTATTGGTACTCCTCAGCCGCCGACCAGGAGGATCCCCGGGCGCTGTGCAACCTTGGGCTCTGCTATGAACGAGGAGACGGTGTGGAACAGGATTGGGAAAAAGCAGTCACCCTTTATAGGGCCTCGGCTGAACGTGAATTCCCCCCTGCTATGTGTAATCTGGCCTGGTGCTATGAGACCGGCAACGGCATTGAGGAGGACCTGGCTCAGGCCGTATATTGGTATGGACGGGCCGCCGAATACGAAGACGCCCGCGGCCTTTGCAGTCTGGGTCTCTTTTATGAGCAGGGCAAGGGAGTGGAGCAAAACTGGGACAAGGCAGTGACGCTTTACCGGCAGGCCGCCGAGATGGATTACTCCCCTGCTATGTGTAATTTAGGCTGGTGCTATGAATCGGGCTCCGGGGTAGAGCAAAACTGGCCCGAAGCCATCCGCTGGTATCGTGCCGCCGCCGATGCGGGCTATGCCCGGGCCCAATGCAATTTAGGCTGGTGCTATGAGAACGGTGCTGGCGTTGAGCAGAGCTGGGACGATGCGGTAGCCTGGTACGCCAAGGCCGCCGCCCAGGGGGACCCCCGTGCCCTCAACAATTTAGCCTGGTGCTATGAATATGGCAAGGGTGTGGAAAAAAACATCACCGAAGCCGTTCATCTCTACCAAGGCGCCGCCCTTCGAAACTTCCCTCCCTCCATATGCCGGCTGGGCCTTTGCTACGAAAACGGAGAAGAGGTGGAGCAGAGCTGGGATACCGCCGCCAAGCTCTACCAAAAGGCCGCCGCTCTGGACTACCCTGTAGCCATGTGCAACTACGCCTGGTGTCTGGAATTTGGCCGTGGGGTAGAGAAAAATCTGGAGGAGGCCTTCCACTGGTATGAGGCTGCGGCCCAGCACGGATTTGCCCGTGGCCTGTCCCGTCTGGGACTCTTTTACGAGGAAGGCCAGTTTGTGGAGCAGAGCTGGGAAAAGGCGGTAGACCTTTACCGGCAGGCTGCTGAAAAGGGTTTTGCTCCCGGGCAGTGCAACCTGGCCTGGTGTTATGAAGCCGGCAAGGGCGTGGAGCAGAGCTGGGAAAGCGCTGTTGCTTGGTACACCAAAGCTGCTGAGCAAGGGTATCCCAGGGCCCAGACTAACCTGGGCTGGTGCTATGAGCGGGGTCGGGGCATACCCCAGGATTATGCCGAAGCCTTCCGGCTCTACACTGCCGCCGCGGCACAGGACTACGTTCCCGCCATGTGCAACATAGGCGTATGCTATGAGATGGGATGGGGCGTAGAGCAAAGTTGGGAAAACGCCACGGAATACTACCGCAAGGCCGCTGAACGGGGCGATGATGCCGCACAGTGCAACCTGGGCTGGTGCTACGAGGCCGGCAAGGGGGTCCCGGAGGACTCGTCTATAGCTGCCCAGTGGTATCGCAAATCCGCTGACCAGGGCTATGCCAGAGCCCAATGTAATCTGGGCTGGCTCTATGAAGCCGGCTCCGGCGTGGAGAAGGATATGACCGAGGCTATCCACTGGTATACTCTTTCTGCCAAACAGGGATACGCCAGAGCCCAATGCAACCTGGCCTGGTGCTATGACGAGGGCATTGGCGTAGAGCAAGACTACGAGACAGCGGTTCACTGGTATACCCTCTCCGCCGAGCAGGGCTATGCCCGGGCCCAGTGCAATCTGGGCTATTGTTATGAGATGGGCCACGGAGTGGAAAAAAATCTTGCCGAGGCTGCCAAGTATTACGCCATGGGTGCCGAAGGCGGTGACGCGGTGAGCCAGTGCAATCTGGGCTGGTTCTACCTGAACGGCACCGGGGTAGAGAAAAACCCGGAAAAGTCTTTTGAGCTCTTTATGAAGGCAGCTGAGCAGAAGAACAGCCGGGGGATCTACAATGTGGCCCTGGCTTACGCCAACGGCACCGGTGTACACAAGGACCGGGTCAAGGCTGTGGAATGGTTCCGCAAAGCCGCCGCCTACGGCCATCCCGGAGCCATGTTCTATCTGGGACAGTATAGTGAATCAGGCCTGGGTGGGCTTCCTAAGGACCCATCCAAAGCCCGTGAGTGGTATCAGCGCGCAGCCGACAAGGGAGACCAGAGTGCCAAGGAAGCTCTGGAGCGCCTGGAGAAACAGGACGATGTCCCTGACGCTTCTTCTCCCATTACTGAGCAGCCTGAAAAGCCCAAGACCCCTGACATTTCCGAGGCAAAGGGAAAGGACAAGGGTGGCTTCTTTAAGAAATTTTTCGGTTAAGGCCCTCCTTCCCACGCACTTGACCAGAGTGTCTGTTATAAGCCTGAATCATAGTGAAACCGGCGTTTCCCAAAAAGGAAACGCCGGTTTTCTGGTTGATTTTATTTTTCATTCTGGATAGCTGTTCGGAGCGGTGGTATAAACTGCATCTTCCGGCTCACCACTCCAGGTAAGGTCGCCCTCCCCTTGGCGGTCTTCACGCCAAAGGCTTCCCGCAGAAGCTCCTCCGCCCCCTTACCATGGCAGAGCACATCACTGTAGCCATTGGGGGTATCGGTGAGCAAGTAAAAAAGCATGGGCACCCCCTGCTCCCCCGCCGCCTCGGGAAGGTATGGCCGGAGCAGTTCTTCCGCCGCCTTCCGGGACTTTTCTGTCATAAAGTTGGCCTGGCCCACGCCAAAGCGGTTCTGCCCAAATTGAAAAATCTTAAAATCGGACTGGAATACCTCGGCCGCCGTCCGTCCTGTAAGATCCCCGCCAGCCTCAAACATCTGCTCGGCGTACTGATCGATATCCTCTCCTGCCAGCTGAGCCAAGGTCTGGGCCGTAGCCACGTCCAACGGAGTACAGGTGGGTGAACGAAACTTTAAGGTGTCAGACAGGATAGCCGAAAGAAGCAGCCCGGCGATCTGCCGGGTCGGTGTCACCCCTTTCTCCTGACACATCTGGTAGATAATTGTGGCGGTACATCCCACAGGCACATTGCGAAAATACACAGGACTGTTGGTTTCCAGTGCGCCAATGCGGTGATGGTCAATAATCTCCAGGATCTCAGCCTGTTCGATACCATCCACCGCTTGGGTCTTCTCGTTGTGATCCACCAAGACGACCTTTTTGGACCGAAGATTCAAGAAGTTTCGGCGGGAGATCATACCACAATACTTCCCGTTTTCGTCCAGCACCGGGAAGTATTGGAGCCGGACACTTGCCATCACTCTCTCCACTTCCTCCAGAGGCGTGGTCAGGTCAAAACGAAGCAGGCCATCTTTCTTCATCAAGTGCCGCACAGGGGCAGCAGTGGACACCAGCCGCGCGGCGGCATATGTATCAAAGTGGGTCGCGATCACAGCACACCCCTTATCCCGGGCATAGCTCAAGATGGTATTAGGCACCACCGAGCCACAGCAGACCACTATACAGGCCGCTCCACTCTCAATGGCACAGAGCTGGACCTCGTAACGGTTGGAAAGCAGCACCAAATCGCCTGGCTGAATGACTCCATCCATCGCCTCTGGGCTGGTTCCGATATGAAGCTGCCCCTTCACGTGGGCATTGAGATCTCCCACCAGCAGCTTCCCCTCCAAGGTTGAAATAAGGTTGGCATAACCTGTGTTCGCAGCAGCCAGAATATTTGTATCCAGAAGATCCATATTGGCGTTGGCAATATCCTTCACCGAAATGACCCCCAGAAGGCTCTCCTCCCCATCGGTGACGCAGAGAGTATCCACCTCCACATCCCGCATGAGCGTCCAGGCAGCCCGGACACTCATCTCAGGGTCAATACCGGGCTCCCGGCGAATCTCCATGTCCCGAACCTGCGGACTCACATCGGTACAGACTGGCGGCGGCGCCACACCCAGGTGGCTCAAAACAAATTCGGTCTCCCGGTTCAGATGTCCCGCTCGGAAGGCTTCATACCTTACATCCCCGCCCCCCTGGTTCTTCAGCCATGCATAGGATAGGGCTGAGCATACGGAATCCGTGTCTGGATTTCGATGACCGATCACATAAATGGGATGCTCTTTTTCATGGGTAGCCATTGAACTCACACCCTTCCTTTTCTCTTGCTTTTCTCCCATTATAATGGGAGAAAAAGGCTTTGTCAAACGAAAACAGCAAAGTCAAAAAAGCATTTTCTCGTTTCTAAAAGAAAAAAGACACCCGTAAAGGTGTCTTTTTTCTTGGTGGAGATATGCGGGATCGAACCGCAGACCTCTTGAATGCCATTCAAGCGCTCTCCC